>JBAVMD010000623.1:0-12190 GCA_049689695.1 Chitinophagaceae bacterium
GCCGGCGTGCCGGTGATGGGACATCTCGGGCTAACACCTCAGTCCATTTATAAATTCGGCACCTACAACGTTCGCGCAAAAGAAGAGGCAGAAGCTGACAAGCTTCGTAAAGATGCAAAGCTGTTGCAGGACGCAGGCTGCTTTGCCATGGTACTCGAAAAAATACCCGCCACACTTGCCAAAGAAGTTTCTGAAAGCCTGCTTATGCCAACAATCGGCATAGGTGCCGGCAAGCATTGCGATGGCCAGGTGCTCGTGATGCATGATATGCTCGGCATCAATACAGAATTCAGGCCGCGCTTTCTTCGTCAATACCTTAATATGCACGAACAAATAACAGGGGCTGTTCAACATTACATCCGCGACGTAAAATCAAACGACTTCCCCAACGAGCAGGAACAATACTGATGGGTATAAAATCTGCACTTAAAGGCCAGGTTAATAGTTAGCCAAAAAAATCCTACGCATCCATTCTAATAAACCAATAAACAAATAAACCAGTAAACCCATCCTATCTTTGCGCCCTGAAAATTCCATATGAAGGATACACTTTCTCTTCTTAAGATCAGGGACATTAATCCCGGCGTTTCAACAGGTTTAAACTGGCTTTCACCAAGCGGTGAGCAGATTACCTCATTTTCACCGGTAGATGGCAAACCGATAGCATCGGTAACCGGCGCAGACAGAAACGCTTATGACCAGGTAATTAATAAGGCGCAGGAAGCTTTTGCGGACTGGCGTTTATGGCCAGCGCCCAAACGTGGCGAAGTGGTGCGGCAGATCGGCGAAGCGCTCAGAAAATATAAGGAACCGCTGGGCAAACTGGTTTCTTATGAAATGGGAAAGAGCCTGCAGGAAGGCTATGGTGAAGTACAGGAAATGATAGACATCTGTGATTTTGCAGTGGGCCTATCGCGCCAGCTTCATGGCCTAACCATGCACAGCGAAAGACCCGGCCACCGCATGTACGAACAATGGCATCCGCTGGGGATTGTAGGAATTATATCTGCATTTAATTTTCCCGTGGCGGTTTGGAGTTGGAACACTATGCTCGCCTGGGTTTGCGGTGATGTATGCGTATGGAAGCCATCCGAGAAAACCCCGCTTTGCGCTATTGCATGCCAGCATATTATTGAAGAAGTGTTTGCAGCCAACGAAGTTCCGGAAGGTGTAAGCGGACTGGTGATTGGCGGCCGCGAAACCGGCGAATGGATGGCGAACGATACCCGTTTACCATTAGTGTCTGCTACCGGTTCAACCCGCATGGGCAAAGCTGTTGGGGCCGCTGTCGGCGCAAGATTGGGTCGTGCCCTCTTAGAGTTGGGCGGCAACAATGCCATTATCATTTCAGATCAGGCTGATCTCACTATGGCTATCCGCGGTTCCGTATTTGGAGCGGTTGGCACGGCGGGTCAGCGTTGCACAAGCACCAGGAGGCTCATCATTCATGATAATATATATAATGATGTAAAGCAAAAGCTGGTGGCTGCTTATGGCCAGCTTAAGATCGGCGATCCCCTGGATGAGTCGAATCACGTAGGTCCGTTGATAGATAAAGACGCCGTACGCATGTACCGGGAAGCCATTGAAAAATGCAAGGCCGAAGGCGGAACCTTTGTAGTAGAAGGCGGCGTGCTGGATGGCGACGGATTTGAAAGCGGTTGCTATGTAAAACCTTGCATTGCAGAGGTTAAGCCTGAGTCGCAGATCGTTCAGCATGAGACCTTCGCTCCTATTCTTTATCTTCTCAGGTACAAAAACTTCAGCGAAGCCATCGATATACAGAACAATGTACCGCAGGGACTGTCATCTGCTGTGATGACGCTTAATCTTCGCGAAGCGGAACAGTTTCTTTCCCAAACCGGGAGCGATTGCGGTATTGCCAATGTAAATATTGGAACCTCGGGCGCGGAAATAGGCGGAGCATTCGGCGGCGAAAAGGAAACCGGGGGTGGCCGTGAAAGCGGAAGCGATGCCTGGAGGGCATATATGCGCAGGCAAACCAATACAATTAACTATTCTTCTCAACTTCCGCTGGCCCAAGGCATAAAATTTGACCTCTAGCGCATTAACAACACATTAAACACCGTTTATCAAAGATTGATCGTCTGTAAAACGGACTTTTTCTATATTTAAAGATTGCAATTGAGAACTGCATTTTCAACCTCAAACTTAAATTGAACATGATCATGAACAAAAAGGCTCTTGGAAGCTTGCTCCTCGGTGTTGCCCTGGCCACACTTACAGCCGGCACAGCGTCAGCACAGGGAACAAGCCAGAAGAAAGAAACACCTAAGGGATGGCATTTGATGGATAAGGATAAGGATGGCTTTAATGGCATCAGCCTCGCCGGCGCCTATGAATTGGTTAAGAATAAAAAAAGCACTACTGTAGTAGTTGCTGTTATTGATTCAGGCATCGATACCCTTCACGAAGATCTGAAAGACGTGTTGTGGAAAAATCCAAAAGAGATTCCCGGCAATGGTATTGACGACGACAAGAATGGCTATGTAGATGATGTATACGGCTGGAATTTCATTGGTGGCAAAGATGGCCGCAATGTAAAGTCGGATTCTTACGAAGGAGCCCGCGTATACCATAAATTGAAAGCCAGGTGGGCCAACAAACAGGTTGATCCTTCTACACTCAGCGATGAAGAAAGAGAAGAGTACCAGACCTGGATGAGAGCAAAGAATAAAATTGAAGATGCAAGCATTGGCGGAGGCGTTGACCTGCTGCTGCTTAAAAGAGCCCTCATCGCCGCTAAAAAGAACGACAGCGTTCTGAAAGCTGCCATGGGCAAAGATGTTTATACCGGTAAAGAACTGGATGAATATACTCCTGCCGCATCTGATGCGAAAGCCGCAAGAAATAGCTTCCTCTATCTCTTCAAGGCTAACGATATTATGGACCAGACCAATAAAGAATTCATTGAAGGATTTGGTGATTACCTGGCTGGTGAAGAGCGTAAGGCTGAAGCTAAAGAGCGCGCTCCTAAAGATATGCGTGGTGAGATCACGGGTGATAATGAAGCAGATATCAACGACCGCTTTTATGGCAATCCTGATGTTATGGCTGGCACTCCCTTTCACGGCACACACGTGGCTGGTATTATTGGTGCAGCGAGAAGCAATGGCAAAGGAATGGATGGTGTTGCAGACAATGTGAAGATCATGATGATCCGTGCCGTTCCTGATGGCGACGAGCACGATAAAGATATTGCACTGGCTATCCGTTACGCGGTAGACAATGGCGCAAAGATCATCAACATGAGCTTTGGAAAAGATTTCTCGCCTGAGAAAAAATGGGTTGATGATGCGGTTAAGTATGCAGAAAGCAAAGGTGTTTTGTTGGTTCATGCCGCAGGTAATGACCACAAGAACCTCGACTCTACTTATAATTTCCCGAATGCAGACCTGCAATCGTTCAAGGAAAGAGCAAACAACTGGCTGACTGTTGGCGCGAGCAGCGATCCAACCGCAGAAGCCGAGTTCAAAAGCCTGACTGCTTCGTTTTCTAATTTCGGGAAAAAAGAAGTAGACGTATTTGCTCCAGGCACAAAGATCTATTCTACCATTCCCGGCGGCACTACTTACGGCAATGCACAGGGTACCAGCATGGCGTCTCCTGTTGTTGCGGGTGTTGCAGCGTTGATCCTTTCATATAATCCTCATCTTACACCTCAGCAATTGAAAATGGTGATCGAAAAATCATCTACGCCTGTTACTATCAAAGTAAAAAGGCCCGGTACTGAGAATGAAATGGTGGAGATGTCTGAACTGTCACGCACAGCCGGGATCATCAATGCAAAAGAAGCTATGAAACTGGCATTGTCTATTAAGCCTGACTCTAAGGACAACCTGCCAAAATCTACGCTGAAGAATAAAAAAGGATAATTCCTATTGATCATACTCCCGGTTATGACTAACCGGTCATCTAAAAGAACTTCCGGTTACACAACCGGAAGTTTTTTTGTTTTAGCTTTATACCCTCAAAAAAATAAATATGGCCACCAAACAGGACGCCCTCGCTGCCGAATACTACCAGACTTACATCAAACTTGCACCTGACGAGAACGTGGTGAAAGCATTACAGCGCAATTCAAAGAACTTTCGCAAGTTGCTGAGAAAGATCCCTGGCAAAAAGATAGACAAAGCGTATGCTGAAGGCAAATGGACCATTAAGGAGATGCTTCAGCACATCATTGATGCGGAGCGTGTATTTGCTTACCGGGCAATCACGTTTGCAAGAAAAGATGCCGCCTCGCTGCCAAGCTTCGATGAGAACGAATGGGCTAATAATTCATTTGCGGCGCAGCGCGATTGGAAAGAAATGATCGATGAGTTTAAATCATTGCGCGCAGCCACGGAAAGAATGTATGAGTCGTTCGACGACGCGCAATTGCGTTCAACCGGAACGGCAAGCAATAAAGAGATCAATGTGCTGGCGCTTGGATATATTTTATCGGGGCACGTGGAGCATCATATAAATATTCTGAAAGAACGATACCTGGCGAAGTAAGGCACAAGAGACAAGGAACAAGGCACAAGAGAGAACGCGGATTATATGATCCGCGTTCCGTTTTTATTTGCAATCGTAAACAATTTCGCAATCGCTCAATCCGAGAGAATAGAGAATGGAATAAGAAGCTTGTTGCACGCTGCTTCCAAAACCCGAAGGCAATCCTTTTGAATTATAGCCACGCGCAGTCCCGCTGTTGTTCTTGCTGTAGTTACGGTTGAGGAACATCCATATTTTGCTGGTGCGGTAAATACTTACTTTATCATCATAAGTTGAGCCGGGGGTAACCAGGTTGCCCTGGCCATTGTATACATACCTGTAGTCTCCCATAATTCCATTTGGCGCACCATTGTATAACTGCCGGAGGACTGTGCCGGTGATGCGGTCCTGCTTGTCGTATTCGTAAGTGGTAACTTCTTTTACGTGCGTGTAACTGGTTGGTACCGCTCCATATTTCCCATAATGGTAAGTAGTGTCCCTGATGATGCGATTTTTATTATCGTAGATATATTTAGTCCAGAATTCAAAAACTCCGTTTGAACTGCCAAATGAATAGTAGCCGATGTAATCAGTTAAACGATGGTCCTGGTCGTAGCGGAACTCATATTTGACAAAGCCTCCAAGATTATCTGGCGTGAATGCCACTGGATCACCAAAACTGTTGTAGGTAAAATTGCCGGATTTATTTTCCGCCCAGGGCGCTTTTGTAATAATGCGTGTGATGCGGCAGTCAACGGTTGCAGATTGCTGTTGCAATGCTTCGCGCTTGCACGACATGCAAAAAAACACAACAATAAAAGGAAGGGCTGTAATGCCTTTCAAAAAAAGATGTTTCATCTATCGAAGGGTTAAAGGAAGGACAAGGCTACAGCAAAGCGGAAGTGAAGCTAAGATAAAGAATAGTTTCAGATAGTTAACAGTAAGCTAATGAAAATGCCCACCGAATATTATCCGGCATATAAGCATCTCATTCCAAAAAATGGAATGATCAGTCGCGGAAAGGACTTAAAAATTATCTATCGCAGATCGCTAATCATTATGATTTCCTTTTTTACAATCGTATTGTAGTTGCACAACTGGTATGTAGCGCAGGAAAATTTTTGTTTCATCAGGCGGACTGAATGCAGTTGGTAAACCTTCTGAATTATAGCTGAGCGCTTGAATGGGATTATTAGCGCTGAACTCCTGGTCTATAAACATCCACACGGGATGCGTGCGATGAAAATTGACATTATTATCATAAGTAATTCCCGGTCTTACAAGGTTGCCCCTGTTATCATAGGTATAAGTAATAATAGCAACTAAGCCTGATCCATCGGCAAATGCATCCGTCATTTTTATGATCCGGTTTTTTGAATCATACTCATAGGTAATTATTCGCTTTAAAAAATCAACATAACCGGAAGGTTCTTCTCCATAAAGTCCGAAAATGTACAGGGTGTCTTTAACGATCCTGTCTTTGTTGTCATACCCGTATTCGTGCCAGAATTCAAACCCGCCGTTATTATACGGTCCGATATAATCAGTGAGCCTTTGTTTTTTATCATACCTGAACTCGTGATTGGGTGAACCTGTTCCTACACGTGAGGTTATTATTTCAGCGGGGTCTCCTTTGTGATTGTATTTAAAAACGTAATAGTTTGTATCTGTATTGGGAAACTTTCCTTTCACCTGAACGATGTCGCAATGCTTGATTTGCTTGTCGTCCATATCTTTCTTGCAGGAAGCAGTGAGCAAAAGAGCCATCGCAAGAACAGAAGAACCGGTCAGCCCGATAAGATGTCGCATAATGCAGAGTTTAAAGGTGAAACATGCTGCGATATAAGGAGGAGCTTTAACAAGGAAGGGATGTAACTAAAATTAGCCTATCTATGGTAACACTGTACAGGTGTTTTCACGGTAAAGCGGGCAAGCAGTCATGCGTCGATAACACATAGGCAACCAAACTTGGCAAAATAATTGTTAAGGAGGCCCGAATACTGTGCAACTACTAATAAAAAAGTGCTGTTTATGAAAAAAGCTCTTCAGCTTTCTTTACTACTCCTGTGTTTTTCAATATCCGTTTCAGCCCAGATCAATTTTTCCGCCAACGACTTTGGCCGTGTCCCCGTTTACAACGGGTATTTTCAATACGGCGTTAATATGGGTTATTATGGTCCTACCTGGGATGATAAAACCCTGGCCGATATCTCCGCAGGCAATCCTGCCAAGAATGTAAAAGGTGCCGGTATAAAAAGCCTGCACGTTCCGCTACCCGAACAATTTCTTGAATACTGGGGATACAATGTGCGGGTAGATATGTTCAATCATTATGCTTCTCTTGGGATAAAAGACAATACAGTATTCCTTGAAGAGCCAAGCGATGCTCACCGCGATAATACCAACTATGGTTGTGCTCAGAATTCCCGCCTCTTTAAGAACATGTATGAGCCTATCTGGGACGGCGGGGCAAACGGCACACCTGTAAACGACAATAACTATTTCGCGCTGTACATCTACAAGACAGTTACTGCTTATAAGTCTCACGTAAAATACTGGGAGATCATCAACGAACCAGACCTTGAATATGGAACCCTGGGCGACGGAGATGCCGGCACCCCGGGCAATTGGTTTGAAAACAATCCTCCCCCCTGCTCCCTGCCCAATCTGTACGCACCAATCTTCAATTACATCAGGGCATTGCGCATTGGCTATGAAGTGATCAAGTATGTTGACCCGAGTGCGTATGTCGCCCCGGGTGGTGTTGGTAAGCCTGGCTTCCTGGATGCCATCTTAAGAAATACTGATAATCCCGCAAACGGAGTTGTAAGCTCAGCTTATCCACTGAAAGGCGGAGCCTATTTCGATGTGCTCAGCTTTCACATGTACCCTATTTACAGCCTTCATTACTGGGATAATAACATTTTTGGGTTTGCCTTCAGGCGCCATTCCGATGCGGCCATTGAGAAATACATAGAGCATAAGAATAAATTTGCCAACGTACTTGCCTCACGGGGCTATAACGGCACTACCTATCCGGCCAAGTACTTCATCACCACTGAAACCAATATTCCCAACCAGGCGGTGAATGGGTCTATCGGGCCATGGATCGGTTCGCAGGAAGCTCAGCGTAACTATGTGATCAAGGCCACTATCGAAAGCCAAAAAAACAATATCAGCCAGCTTTACCTGTTCGTTTTGGGTAATGATAAGAATTTTGGCGATCCCACAGCGAGCGAGCTCAGCTATCTTGGGCTTTACAAGAACCTGGTAGGCGCTGGTCCCCAGCTGAATGGGGGTACTTATAACCAGCAATACAATGAATCAGGCATTGCCCATAAAACCACCTCGGACCTACTGCTGAACAAGCGGTATGATGCTACCGTAACTACCGCAATGAACCTGCCTGCCAATGTAGGCGGCGCAGCTTTTAAGGATGATGCAGGCAGCTATGTGTATGTATTGTGGGCTAAGACCGTTACTGACCAGTCAGAAACAATAGCTGCAACGTATAGTTTTCCTGCCGGCATGGTTTCGGCTCAACTCACCAAAAAGCAATGGGATTTTACCAATACAGCCGCTGCTTCTACCATAAGCTCAACCAATATTGCATTAACGGGTACGCCCATTTTCCTTACCAGCTCTTCTGCTCCGCCACCGCCACCGCCGCCGCCAACGGGGAATTGTGATAATGTTACTATGACTGCGGCCAGCGGAGGTATCAACTTTACCGGTCTAACTGCACCTATTGCTGCAGTGCAGATATTTAATAGTAGCTGGGCTTCAGTTTATAACCAAACGTTCACTAACTCACCTGGCACATTAAATGTACCGTCATTGGCTGCCGGGACTTATCATGTGAAAGCGAGTTTTTATACGGCGGCATGGGCTCCTATATGCGATAAATCGCAGGACGTGGTTATTGGCACTCCACCACCACCACCACCACCAACCACCAATTGTAACAACATAACTTTTGCTCCTGCAACCGGGGGCATTGCATTAACAGGTATTGTTGCCCCGCTTGCCACCATACAGGTATTCAACAGCAGTTGGGCTTCGGTTTATAACCAATCGTTTACTAACTCTCCTGGTAATGTGACTATATCGTCGTTGCCTGCAGGAACGTATCATGTATATGTGAAGTTCCTGACTACGTCCTGGTCATTGATCTGTGAAAAATCACAGGATGTAACCGCAGGCAGCTCTACTCCACCACCCCCGGGAGGCGGCACGCCAAACTGTAACAACATCACACTTGTACCAATGGCAGGCGCCCTCAAAATAAAAGGACTCACTGCACCCGTAACTGCTGTGCAGGTATTCAACAGCAGCTGGGTTACGGTGTATAACCAAACGCATACGAATGCGCCAGACAGCATTACGGTCCCTTCGCTGAGTACAGGCACTTATCATGTGAAGATCAATTTTTATAATGCCTCCTGGTCATTCATCTGTGAAAAATTTGAAGACGCCTCCATCGGCGGCACATCTGCAAAAACACAGGCAGGTATTGCCAATGAGGCGGTGGTAGAACAATTCACTGCGCACAGCATGAGTGTTGCACCAAATCCTTTTATTGGAAACATACAGGTGACGATCGGTTCTGAAAAGAATGAAACCGCAACGCTGAGCATTGTAGATGTTTCAGGCCGGGAAGTGTTTAAGAGATCTATCAGTCTGCAAAAGGGCATAAACAGGCTTTCATTAGATGGAAGCAGGTACAGGCCGGGCAGTTACTACCTGAAACTGAATACCGCTGGCAGAACTGAAACGTTGAAATTGATAAGACAGTAATCCTCCAGGAATATTTCACGCAAAGCCGCCAAGGCGCAAAAAAGAAAGGAAAGATGAGTGTCTTTCCTTTCTTTTTTATATCAAACGATACCAGCGGGTATCTCTTGGCGTCTTCCAAGAGGCTTCGCCTTTTTTAGGTATGGGAACCTGTGATTTAAAAAGGCGAAGCCTCATTTTAATTCTTCTTTACAAGATTGATCCTTGTGATCATATCGTTCATCACTTTCACTGCTTCATCAAGATAAATATCGCTTTTAAGGTTTTTCATCCACTGTTTGTAACGGTCAGCTTTGGTCTGATCGTCTTTGTATTTATCAGCGTCCTGCAAAGGCGTTTCAACGGCAAGTTCCTGCGTAAGCTTATTCAAGCTGTCGATCTGCTTAACCGCCTGCCTGATCTGCTTTTGCTCCAGCCTGTATTTCTCCAGCTGCAAAGAATACTGGCGGTCGTTTTGCTTTGCCAGCCACTCAGCATTGTTGCGGATCAGGTTGAAAGAAGCGCTGCTCTTAACCCTTTGCTCGCTTCTGCGCCTTGCATCATCCACCTCGCCGTAATCTTTCCATGGTGTATAATCAGCTTTCCTGATCTCATCCCATGGCAATGCATCGGGGTTATCTTTCTCACGGATCTTTGAATATTCAAAAACATCGGGCACAACAATATCTGAGGTTACGCCCTTCAGTTGAGTTGACCCGCCGTTTATGCGGTAGAATTTCTGTAAAGTCAGTTTGATAGTGCCGAGCTCGTTATTGCTTTCGAGCATGCCGAACATTTTATCAAGACCGATGTTGCGTTGAACAGTACCCTTACCATAGGTAGAAGTGCTGCCTATAACCACACCACGTTTGTAATCCTGGATGGCTGCTGCAAAGATCTCTGAAGCTGAAGCGCTGAGCTCGTTTACCATTACCGCTAAAGGACCATCATATAGTACAGATTTATCTTTATCACGAAGTATCTGTGGTTTGCCATCACGGTCTTTCACCTGAACGATCGGGCCTTCTTCAATGAAAAGTCCGGCCATCTGCACCACATCATACAAAGAACCGCCGCCATTGTTACGAAGATCTATGATGATGCCATCTACTTTTTCTTCTTTCAGCTTCACTACTTCTTTAGCCACATCTATATAGCTGCGATTGCCTTTCGGATTGTCGAAATCAGCATAGAATTCAGGAAGAAAAATATAACCGATCTTGGAATTACCTTCTTTAACGATGGCGCTTCTTGCAAAAGTTTCATCCTGCACGATCTCATCGCGAACAAGGGTGATTACTTTGATGCTGCCATCTGTTTTCTTCATTGTCAACTTTACTTCAGTTCCTTTTTTACCACGAATCAGTTTCACTGCATCTTCTACCAGGTAACCTGTAAGGTCAACCGGCTCCTGGCTGCCCTGTGCCACTTTCATGATCACGTCGTTCACCTGCACTTCGCCTGATTTCCATGCGGGGCTGCCTGTGAGCAGTGAACCGATCTTGATTTGTCCATCTTCATCTTTCAGCGAGGCGCCGATGCCATAGAAGCGTCCGCTCATCTGCTCATCGAAATATCTTTTTTCTACCGGAGGGAAGAAAGTAGTATGGGGGTCCATCGTTTCTGTGATGGTGTTCACATAGATATTGAAACGGTCGTCGTCTGTCATTTTTAGTTTCAGCCTGTCGAAATACCTGTCGAGTATTTTCAAAGCACGGTCTCTTGCTTCTTTTTCCAGCTGTTGGTTGGTTTTTTCAACATACCCTTCCTTGCCTTTGTTCTTTTCCTGGCCATCGATCAGGTCAGAATAGCGCTCGAGCACCATATACTTTAAACGCTTGCGCCAGTTCTCTTTTCTTTCGGCCTCATTTTTTGGAAAGTCCTGTTTGGAATAATCCAGGTTGGCCACTTCGTCTTTGGTAAAGTCGAATGGTTTTGAAAGAATGTCTTTATAGACTAATTCGGCTTCTGCCAACCTTTTCTTATAAACTTCCATAGCTGCGGGGAAGAAAGCAATGGGGGCGCCATTTATTTCGTCGTCCAGCTTATTTTCATATTTACGCAGGGCTTCAACATCAGCCTGAAGAAAGAATCCTCTTTCTCCGTCGATGTCGCCAAGGTACTTTTTGAAAATCTCTTTGGAGAATTTATCATCCACCTTTTTAGGGCTGAAATGGATTTCAGCCAGCATCATCCCTACGTTGCGAAGTATCTTTTCATACTTGGTGGGGGTAGGCTCGCTTCCGAATCCAAAGGTGCGGAATGCCAGGAATATGCCGGCGGCAAGCACCAGCAGCATAATGGGTAAGTTGCGTTTATTCATCATATGTTTCCAGACTTTTGTCATTGCTACCAAAAATAACGATAAATCAAAAGTGTTGTTGCCACACTAATTGAATATTAACACCAGATTTAGCGTGTTTTATATGAACGGGAGATTGGTAAGAAAAAGAAATCCCGAAACCGTGCCAGTTTCGGGAAATCAGGAGGGTGAATGACGGGGTTCGAACCCGCGACCCCTAGAACCACAATCTAGTGCTCTAACCAGCTGAGCTACAATCACCGTAAAGAAGGAGGCAAAAATACGGGAATTTGGTTTTTTGTGCAAAAAGATTCACACAGGAAGTTTAAGGTTTGAGGTTTGGGGTTTAAAGTTCTTCTCTGCCCGGGTATAGAGTAATAGTGAATCGATTTATAGTTTAGTAATGTGTTACGCAGAAGAATCGAAAACCTTAAACCGTAAACTTTAAACCAAAACTTCCTTTCTTTGCAGCCCAAATGAATTCATCACTCTGGTTCCTCCTTCCTCTGTCTGCAACGCTTGTTGGTTATGCAATTGCCGCTATAGCGGTGTGGCTGGTGTTTCATCCTGCAAAGCCGGTGAACATCCTTGGCGTACATATCCAGGGTGTGATAC
>JBAVMD010000624.1:0-3819 GCA_049689695.1 Chitinophagaceae bacterium
CTGTTTCTGCAATCAGAAAAGTATGATGCTTGTTCATCATCTGGTCTTTCAATGCAGCAGGGCTGTAAAAATGCTGCAGCATATAGTGCAGCGCTTCAAACGTGAGTATTCCCCTGTAAGTAGAAGGCCATACCTGGTAAGCGAGGTAGCCAATGGAGTTAAGATCGTCCAGGTCGGCAGTGCGTATGAGTAGAACATCGCTCATACTACAAATCTAAGCCTCATAAGCATTATTGCCTGTCAAAAAATTTGAAGCCGAAAGTTATTACCCATTCCCCATAGCTGATGCCCGGATCATATTTTGTACTGCCAATCTTATATACAGGTTTTCCAAAAAGCCTGTTGGTGCCGGCTTTTATAAACGCCATGGTGCCTCCGGTTCTTTGGCCGGCTTTTCCCAGCACGAAATCGAATCCTATCCCTGCCTGGTAACCGATCTTTGCATAGGAGGCATTGGTCTCCTGCTCATTCAGCAATATATTGGTGATGTCAGTGTAAGCCGGATTGTTCTGGCCCGTCTTTTTATATTGCAGCGATGCTGTCTGAATGGATAGGCCTGCATAAGGATAGATATTGATAGCTGTGGAGCGGGTGAGATCATATCCCATGTCAAGCGCAAATGCGCTCGAAAAAGAAGCCTGTATCCGCTCTCCGGGCTTTGTGGATTTATTATTGAAACCAAGAGAGAAAAAACTAAAATCCGTTACGCGGCGATTGCGTTTGCGGCTTACGCCAAAGCCAATCCTGTAAACCGGTCCCTTCAATGGGCTGAAGCCTTTTGGAACAATGAGTGCATTGAGCTTGTCGTAATCTGCGGCTACTGCATCTCCTGACAGCATCAGCGCAAAATAGCTGTCAGACTTTCGCTTTATATCCATCAATGCATTCATTGCCTGCCTGTATTCATCCGAATTTGCCAGTTGCTCATGAGCGGCCTTGTACAGGTCTTTTATTTTTTGTTGGTAATAAGAGGCGGAATCGTTTTTGCCGAAGTCTTTTTTCTGAGCTATGGAACAAACAGGCAGCAATAAGAGGAATAATGTTAAGCGCATAAGCAATGTTTTATGTTAGGGATGCACCAAATTAAAAAGAACTTGTGCGGTTTAATGTTATTGGAGTGTTTAAATTTATCGCGCCCGCGTATCCGGGTTTAAAACTGGTCTTCATATCCAATTTACACGCATACCTGTTTATCATTACATTTATACGATCAAAAACTACTGCCCACATGTTTCGTGTACTTGCATTTACCGTTTTCATTCTTGGTTTTTATGTTGCAGATGCCCAGCAATTCGGCGGTCATCCCCCTTCCGTAAAATGGAAACAGGTAAATACCGATACTGCCCGCGTGATCTTTCCTTCCGGTCTCGATAGCCAGGGCAGGCATGTTGCCAACCTCGTGAACGTACTGGATAAGTATACCTATAATTCTATCGGCAACAGGAGAAGAAAGATCAACATCGTGCTGCAGCCGGCTACTACCATCACCAATGGTTACGTGGCATTGGGCCCATTCCGGTCTGAATTTTATTTAACACCGCGGCAAAATAGTTTCGACCTGGGCGGGCTGCCATGGCTCGACAATCTCGCCATTCATGAATACCGCCACGTGCAGCAGTACAACAATTTCAACCGTGGTTTGTCGAAAGCATTTTATGTTTTGTTTGGTGAAGAAGGCCAGGCGCTTGCCAATGCGCTCACCGTTCCTGATTGGTTCTTTGAAGGCGATGCGGTTTACCAGGAAACCAAAGTGAGTAAACAGGGGAGGGGAAGATTGCCTTATTTCTTCAACGACTACCGTTCGTTGTGGAATGAAGGGAAAGATTATTCCTGGATGAAGCTGCGCAATGGATCACTCAGGGATTTTGTACCTGATCATTATCACCTCGGCTATTTGCTTACCGCTTACGGCTATGAAAAATACGGAACTGAATTCTGGAAAAAAGTGTCAGGCGATGCCGCTTCGTTCAAAGGATTATTTTATCCCTGGCAGAAAGCCATCAAAAAACAAACAGGCCTTTCTTATCCTCAGTTCAGGGAAGCAGCGCTGAATTACTTTAAGTCGCAGGAGCAATTTACCAGGCAGCCTGCAAGCGAAAGCCCTGAACATTTTATTGCAGACCGCGAATATCCCTATTGGACTGGCGATGACCAGATGGTATTCATGGAAACAAGCTACAAGCGAATTCCCCGTTTTGTAACAGCAAAAGGTGTAGTTGCGCAAACTTTGCGTACAAGGGATGTTTCTATCGATAATTATTTTTCTTACCGCAACGGTAAAATAGTTTATGCTGCTTACCAGCCCGATATCAGATGGGGATGGAGAGATTACAGCGACATTAGGTTGCTGGATGTAAGCACCGGCAAGCAACGTTCACTCACCAAACGTGCAAAATATTTTGCGCCCGATATAAGCGAGGATGGCAATACAATAGTTGCTGTGCAGGTCAATGAAAAAGGCAACAGCACCCTGCATTTGCTGAATGCATCGGATGGGGGCATTCAAAAAATAATTCCCAATCCCGGTAATCTTTTTTACACCTATCCAAAATTTTACAAAGCGGGCCAGGTGGTGAGTGCAGTGCGCAATAACGAGGGAAAAATGTCTATTGCCGTGGTTGATCTGCAGAATGGGAGTAATCAATTCCTCTTGCCATTTACCATGAATGTGATGGGCTTTCCATCGGTGCAGGGAGATACTGTTTTTTTTACCGCATCGGCAGGAAGAACAGACCAGTTATTTGCATGGGTTAATAATAAGCTGTTTAATATACAGACGGACAATGACGCAACAGGCGTTTACCAGCTTAATGTACGAAATGGAAAATATGTATGGACACAGTTTACTGCGCATGGTTATGCAGTGATGAGCAATGCGGGTAACATAAGAATGAAAGAAATTTCATCGTTGCCTGCGAATGAAAACTTCAAGGTAACATCTATTGAAACCGATACCAGCAACCTACTGTCACGAATTCCGGAACAATCCTTTCCGGTAACTGATTATTCAAAATCGTTCAGGTTGCTGAATTTTCACAGCCGGCGTCCGTATATCAGCGATCCTGACTATACTTTTTCTTTTGTAAGCCAGAATGTGCTGAACACTTTGGAGTCAGAAGTGTTTTTCAGCTATAACAGGAATGAACAATACAAACAGATTGGTTTCTCATCCATTTATGGGGGCTTATTTCCATTGCTGAAACTGGGAGTAGATTATACCATCGACCGCAGGGCGAGAGTTCGCGCTACAGGGCCGCTTGCCTTCTGGAACGAGGCAGAAGCGCAGCTTGGCTTTTCCATTCCTTTGAATCTTTCAAAAGGAAGGAATTTTACAAGGCTTTCTTTTGGTTCTGATTATGTATACAACAAGAGATATTTCAAAGGATTTTATAAAGATAGTTTAGACGATCGTGCCTTTGGTTACATCAGCAACACCCTTAGCTTCACCAACCAGGTACAGCAGGCCAGGCAGCATATTTATCCGCGGCTTGCGCAAACCCTGCTGTTGAATTACAAGCGTGCTTTGACCAACCTGGAAGGAAATCAGTTCCTGGCTTCGGGCAGTTTATACCTGCCAGGCTTTTTTCAAACGCATAACATCGTATTGCAGGGAGCATTTCACCGGCGAGACACGCTGTCGAACGTTCGTTTTTCCAACAGCTTTCCTTTCTCACGCGGATATGCAACCGAGAACTTTCACAGAATGTGGAAGCTGGGCGGTAACTATCATTTGCCATTGCTGTATCCTGACTGGGGATTTGCTAACCTTGTTTATTTCCTGCGCATCCGCTCGAATTTGTTTTACGATCATACACGCAT
>JBAVMD010000625.1:0-3942 GCA_049689695.1 Chitinophagaceae bacterium
GGCGGATGAGCCTACCGGTAACCTGGATACAAAAACTTCTATAGAGATCATGGATATCTTCGGCACCATACAGGCAGGCGGCAACACCGTGGTGCTGGTAACGCACGAAGAAGACATTGCCAACCACGCCCACCGCATTGTGAGATTAAGGGACGGATTGATAGAAAGCGATAGAAGGAAACAAGTTGCCGAGCCCGTTCTTTGAGCTGCGAGCTACGAGCTGTGAGCTACGAGCAAAGCCGCTCGCAGCTCGTAGCTCAAAGCTCACAGCTAATTACCCAATGACCAAATGACTTACTGACCCATTGACTTCTTAAAAAAATGTCTTCAAAAATCTACACCAAAACCGGCGATGCCGGGAATACTTCACTTATAGGCGGAACCAAAGTTCCCAAAAGCCATTTGCGGATAGAGAGTTATGGAACGGTGGATGAATTGAATTCGTTCATCGGGCTGGTATACGATCAAACACAGGACGGCAACAGCAGAATGATCTTGAAAGAGATCCAGGACCGTTTGTTCACCATCGGCTCTTCGCTGGCCTGCGACCCCGATAAAGAGCCCAAACTGCGCATACCCGACCTTAAAGAGGAAGACATCCTGTTATTAGAAAAAGAAATAGACGGCATGAATGAGCAGCTCCCGGTAATGAAATCCTTCCTTTTGCCCGGAGGCCATGTTGCCATATCCACCACGCACATTGCAAGATGCGTTTGCCGCAGGGCTGAAAGATGCTGTGTGAATATGCAGGAACACCAGATGCAGGTAGACCCCATCGTTATAAAATACCTCAACCGCCTCAGCGATTATTTGTTCGTGCTTGCCCGGTACACAGGGCATTTGCTGCAGGTACCGGAGCATCCGTGGAAAGCAAGAGTTTAATGTGAAAATTTGAAAATGGCGCAATTTGAAAATGAAGAACACATTGCTTAAAACATTGAGCAATTGAGCAATTTTCAAATTTTCACATTGCCTTTTTGCCTAACTTTAGCCGCCAAAATAACGCTATCTGCGTTATGACTCAGCTCTCCAAAAACTAAGCACATGGGCATTATAAAAGACAGGTTCAAAGTTGTATCGGACCAGGTTGCAGCCGAAATCAAAGATTTGCTGAAAGAACATGGTAACAAGAAGATCGGTGAAGTGGTATTGTCCCAGGTTTACCAGGGCATGCGCGGTATGACCGGCCTTGTTACAGAAACTTCCCTGCTGGATGCACAAGATGGCATTCGCTTCCGGGGTTATTCTATTCCTGAATTGCAGGAGCAGCTTCCCAAAGCCAGGGGCGGAACTGAACCTTTACCGGAAGGACTGTTTTACCTGATGCTTATTGGTGAGCTTCCTACTGAAGAAGATGCCGGACATATCACTTCGGTATGGCAGCGCAGAAGCCATGTTCCCAATCATGTTTTTGCGGCCATTGAAGCCTTGCCGCTTTCCAGCCACCCCATGACGCAATTTGTAGTGGCCATCATGGCCTTGCAAACGGAAAGCCAGTTTGCAAAGCGATATGCTTCGGGAATGAATAAGAAAGATTACTGGGAAGCCGTATTCGACGATTCCATGGACCTGATTGCAAGGCTGCCGAGGGTTGCTGCATATATCTATCGCAGAAAATACAAGAACGGAGACCATATACATCCTAATGGCCTGCTGGATTGGGCAGGCAACTTCGCCCACATGCTGGGTTACGAAGACGAAGGATTTAAAGAACTGATGCGCCTGTACATGACCATTCATGCTGACCATGAGGGCGGCAATGTGTCTGCGCATACAACGCACCTTGTAGGTTCTGCTTTAAGCGATCCTTACCTTTCTTTTGCAGCAGGCATGAATGGATTGGCGGGGCCATTGCATGGGCTTGCCAACCAGGAAGTAGTCAAGTGGATTTATGAAATGCGTGAAGACCTGGGTGTGGAGCTTCCCTCGAAAGAGCAGATCGAAGCATATGTGAAAAAAACCCTCAGCGAAGGAAAAGTGGTACCGGGTTACGGACATGCAGTTTTAAGAAAGACCGACCCGCGCTTTACCGCGCAAATGGAATTCGGTAAAAAGCACATGCCCGATGATCCGCTGGTAAATACCGTATGGGGCATCTATGACGCAGTGCCACCCATTCTGCAATCGCTCGGAAAAATTAAAAATCCCTGGCCTAACGTGGATGCGCACAGCGGTTCATTGCTGGTGCATTACGGAATGGTGGAATATGAATTTTATACCGTGCTGTTTGGCGTAAGCCGTGCACTGGGCGTATTGGCCAGCTTATGCTGGGACCGCGCACTGGGTATGCCGTTGGAAAGACCGAAGTCTGTAACAACGGAGCTTGTGAAAAAATGGCTGGACGGCAAAGACGAAATTTGGGGCGAATAGTCGCATAAATAATTGCAGATGCCCCGCCGCCGGGGCATCTTTTTTTAGAATATATCCGTAACAGAATAGAGAAATCATCAGAAACTACAAATTCACTTTATGAAAAAGATCATTGTGCTTGCCTTATCCGTTGCCTGCTTTGCAGCCTGTAAAAAAAGCAATAGTGCAGATACGCTTCCACCTGTTGTTTCCATTACAAGCCCTTCAGCTAACCAGCAGTTTGGCGCTGGCGCTACAATAAATATCACGGGAACGATCTATGATAACAGGGAACTGCATTCTGTTCACGTTATTGTTGTTAATAAAACCACCAATGCAGAAGTGTTGCATTTTGAAGAGCATGTAGATGTTCAGACTTACGAAGTAAATAAATCGTTCGTTGCCGCAGCAGCAACTGTTTACGTTATACATGTTGAAGGTGAAGATCATACTGGCCATCATGCGCAGGCGGAGTTGGAAGTGAGAGCGAATTAGCTGCAAGCTAAGCTGTGAGCTACGAGCAGTTTGCTTATGCTCGCAGCTCAAAGCTCGAAGCTCATAGCTCAAAGCTTACCACCACATCCCCATTAACCGGATAACCACTGCACGTTAGCACTAACCCCTTCCTGATCTCATCGTTCAATAATACTTCGTTGTAACTCATCCAAACATCGCCTGCTATACATTTGGCTGCGCAACTGCCGCATTTACCCACTTCGCAACTGTAAGGGAGATTGATCCCATGTTTCTTTGCCGCTTCAAGAATTGTTTGCGGATATTGAACCGTGATGCGGTGAGTTTCGCCACCGATCTTTATTGTTACTTCGTGAGGCTCGGTATCCGGCGGCAACAATTTTATTGCGGGCCGAACGGTATTGAACTGTTCTTTCCTGATCTGCGAAGCAGTAAAACCCATTGTCAGCAATTCGATTTCTATCATGCGCATGTAGGCAAAAGGACCGCAGAGATAAAACAATGCATCGCTGCCAGGTGCAATGGAATATTGTTGCAGAAAGGATTGCAACAACCATTGGTTCAACCGTGCCCGGGCAAGGTCAGGCGATAAGCTGAACAGGAATTCTACCCGCAGGTTTGCATGCGTTTGCTGCAGAGCTTTTAATTCGCTGTAAAAAATAGTTTCCCTTTCAGAACGGTTGCTGTAGATGAGCACAATAGGAACATCCTTATATACATGCAATACAGTTTTTATCAGCGAATAAACCGGCACTATCCCGCTGCCCGCCGCCAAAAAGAATAACTGCTGGCCCGGCACAACGGGCTCTGGCAGTATAAAAAATCCGGCTGCTCCCGTAGTAAGCAATGCATCGCCAGGTTTTGCCTGGTCAAATAACGGCCTCGACACAGCGCCATTTGGTATGCGTTTAAAACTAATAGCCAGCGGTTCATTCAAAACAGGGGATGAAGCCAGGGAATAGCTCCGGCGTATCTCTACTCCGTTATTTTCGAAAGCAAAGGTGAGGTACTGGCCGGCCTTGTATGCAATAGATCCACTGTCACCGGAAAGCACAAACGTTTTCACATCCTGTGTTTCACGGATGATGTTACTGATATAAAGCGTTTTATATATTGACG
>JBAVMD010000626.1:0-7319 GCA_049689695.1 Chitinophagaceae bacterium
CTCAATGGCTGGCAATCTTACAATAGCTGGAATAATACCATTGGTCTGGGCAGCTCCAATTATTTCAGGCCAACTGAAAACCTGCAGCTTGTGGCCAATTTTTACTATGGAAAAGACAGCCGCAGTAATGTTAAAAGGTTTCATCATGACAACAGCATTGTGGGGCGCATTGTGAACCGGCCTGCCGGCACGGGGTTATCACAGGCCGCGTTTAGTTTAAATACTCACTACGGCTTCCAGAATGGTGCCGGGGTTTCTTCCGGGGTGAACTATATGACAGGCGCTTCTCTGGCAAGCCGCTTTTGGTTTAAGCGAAATAAATTCGCCCTGACATTTCGCAGAGACTTCGTAACCAATCCCGGCTTATATCTTGCTTTCACTCCCTCTCCTGTTACTCCCAATGATTTTACTGATGCCATTAGTACTGACCCGAAACAGAAATTAACCATCTATCAAGCCACTTCCACATTGGATCTGATGCCAAACGACCACTTCACATTTCGTCTTGAATATGGATACCGGAAAAGTAATGTGCCATATTTTGCAGGCGCAGGCGGAACAACTTCCCCGGATGGGTGGGCAGACACTCCCATCAGCAACTGGCGTCCTGACTTAAGACAGACTGAGAATAGATTAACTGTGGCGTTTAACTTTCGACTCTAAAGAGCGGAATCCAATACAGATTAAATATTATTATGTCCGCAAAAAATGCATTTCGTCCTTTAGCGTGGGAAGTACATAAGAAAACATTTACCATAATCCCGTACTTTGTTCCATTAAAAATAAAATCCAGTGAGACATTTTTTTTGGGCTTCATTAATTGGCATCAGTATCATTTCCTGCAATCAGCATGAACAACAAAGTCAAACACAGAAAAATCAAACGATTCAGGCAAAAGCATCTGACTCTGCAAACAACAATAAACAAATTCCCATTTGGTCAAAATCAATCCCTGATGCTGAACTCATAAAGGAGTCAGAAACTTACAATGATGGAATGGTAAGAAATGTTTCTAACCCCACCATAACCATCTATTCACCTAAAGAAAAAAATACAGGAACGGCTATAATTGTTTTTCCCGGTGGCGGATATAATAAACTTGCCATTGAACTGGAAGGTTCGGAAATATGCGAGTGGCTGGCCTCTATTGGAGTGACTGGCATACTTTTGAAATACAGGGTTCCGGCTTCCGGACCTCATTACGATAAAGATTGCGATTGCCAGAAAGACCCGGTAAAACCTCTTGCTTTGCAAGATGCACAAAGAGCAATGGGTTTGGTAAGGCTTCGCGCTAAAGAATGGAATATTGACCCAAACAAAATCGGAGTCATGGGGTTTTCTGCCGGCGGACATTTAGTTGCAGACATTAGTACCAATTACAGAAAACGGGCTTATGCTCTAACAGATGAAACAGACAAAGAAAGTTGCAGGCCAGATTTTGGGATTGTAATGTTTCCGGGCCACATGACTTTTCACACTAAAAAGCCTTACGAGCTAAACAAGACGCTTCCTGTTGACAACAATACCCCTCCAATGTTCATATTGCAGGCGGGTAATGACGCAGTTGACAGTATCCAAAATTCATTGGTTTATTATATTGCTTTAAGAAAAGCAGGTGTTCATGCCGAATACCATATCTATGCAGAAGGCGGACACGCATTCGGTTTAAATGAATCTGCACAAAAAATTATCAATTGGTCTGAACTGCCAATTGCTGATTGGGAAAAACTGGTTGAAAGGTGGTTGCGAACGATTAAGATGATTCCGAGGTAACATCAACTTAGACTTTACTGGACATGCTCTGGATATCTCTAAAACTTTTGGATTACATCAGATTTTTTTTCTCTTTCTTTTTTCTTGCCAAAAAAGAAACAAAAAGGCAAGCCAGGCCAATTGCTCCGCTGGCCTGGCGAGGCTCACGCACAACAGCCAACGTCAGTAATTACAACTAACACGGGCTTCAAATCACTTTGTGAATGATTAACGAATTGCAACTCTTTACTACTCCGCGGTCTTGATGCAATGATGATGAAATGTGAGACATGAAGCATGAAATATTTCACTCTAACAAACAAAAAGAGGCCCGTTAGTTAAGACTAACCAACCTTTGCGCACGTGCACCAATACATAAGATTGTTTGTGCTTTTTAGTACGTCAGCATATGGCCGGAAGCCCGTAACGTTTGCTATTACTATCGTTGTTTGTTGTGGGATGGCCGGCCGGGGCCCGCGGAGCGGATGGCGCCGGCCTTGTCCCGATAGCTATCGGGATTGTTTCTTTTTTGGCAAGAAAAAAGAAAGAGGAAAAAATCTGATGTAACTCAATATCAAAACGACTAACAGAGTAATTTCCCGCTGTACCTGACAAAGTAGGTCTGATGATCTATACCTTTCTGAAGGAACATTTTTCGCATAATGACGGTTTAAGGTGCATCTTTCTTCACCACTTTACTAAACCTCCTATCTTTCTGCATAACCTGCACTACATACAAACCTGCAGCCGTATTAACAGGTACCTTTATACGTAGTCTTGAACCCGGTGAAAGCACGCCATTCCATCGCAGCAATAGCTTGCCCCTCATATCAAGCAGGCGGATCTCACCATTGCCGCGTTCTATATCTCCCAGCAGCACTTCCAGGCTATTGGACCGTGAAAGCCTTAGAGAAGTGATCATACGGCCATTGACCAACGGATTCTTTACTAAAACAATGGCACTGTACTCAAATCTGTTATCTTCATCCACCTGCTTCAACCTGTAATAATACAATGGCTGATTAACATCTTTGTCAACAAATGAATACGAACGCAACACGTTGCTGTTGCCGGCACCAGCTACAAAACCGATCTTCCTGAAGTTGCCGCCATCGGTTGACCGTTCCACTTCAAATCCTTTGTTGTTTTGTTCGGTGGCCGTTTGCCAGTTCAATACTATGTTATTGCCTTGCAGTTTGCCCGTAAAATCTACCATCGTTACAGGAAATGTTGCGGCGGGAATGATGGCACTGAACATTCCACGTCCATAAGTGGAAGCAATAATGGTATTATCGCTCGGCCTGGCCTTCAGCATAGTTACACGCACCAGCGGCACGCCCAGGTGCGGCATCCAGACTGTGGAAGCGCCATTCACCGCATCGGTGCTGTATATGCCGAACTCAGTGGCTATAACCAGTTTGGTATTGGAGCCCGGCTCAAACACTGCCCAGCGTACAGGCATGTCCGGTAGATTGCCGTCAATAGCTCTCCAGGACGCACCGCCATTACTGGTATACCATACATTGTTTACACCAAAGTTGGTGAACACCGCTACGATGTGATTTTCAGTAGTGCCGAAATTGATGCAGTTAAGATATCCGTTAAATGAAGCACTGCCGATATTGGTCATGCTGGCCGCAGCATTGGCGGTGGTTACTGTATTTGCGTTATCCAGCCGGTACAATTGTTTACCTGCTCCAATGAATAAGCGATTGGGCGTAAAGGGGGACATAGTAAGCGCCGTAACAAATCCACCCGGTAGCGGATTAAAATTGACGGTGGCCGTGGTAGGCGTGAAGATAAGGTTGGTCTCGGGCACCCGGTACATGGCAAAGCCCTGGCCGCTGGCATATAAAATGTTTTGTGCCTCATCAAACGTAAAAGGACTGATGAAGAGTGAACCGGAGGGTATTATCAATCCAAAACTCCATGAGGAGCCGCCATTAAGACTTCGCGAAATAGCGCCGTTTTGCTGGCTCATAAACTGCATTTGCGGGTTGAGCTGGCTAATGTGGCAGTAGCCTCCATCGGCTCCGCTGATTTTGTTTGAATAGCTTAGCCCGGGATTAGTTAACCTGTGGGTGCCATTGTCCTGTGCCCCGGCAAGCATATAGTTGCTGCCAGCCGCAGGGTGAAGGGCGCAGGCATAAAATTGTTTGATGGGAAGGTTCCTGTTTTTGCTCTTGAAAGATTGTCCCCCATCCCTGGAAAAATATACTCCTCCGTCGCCGCCTATCAGTATCCAGCTTTCAGCTCCTTTACGGAACCATTGCAGGAAGTGATGGTCTGCATGTACAAGCTTATTATTGAGGCCACCGTCAAATGTGAATTGCGTATAAGCCTGCCCGCTGTTTTTGGATATCCATGAGTTTATTCCTCCGATCACTAGATGATGGGACGAGTCGGGGTTGATGCCTGCAGTCAGGTTATACCAACCCTGTGTGCCCGCGATAACGGCTGTGGTAACAGGCGTGTTTTGAAGTGTCCAGCTGGCGCCGCCATTCACGGATTTGTAAACGTCTTCCACACGATGGGAACTGCCAGTTACAACGGCATACAGTGTATCTGCCAGGCAGGCCAATTCCATCCGCGTTTTAAAGGGCATTCCATTGTCTGCGCCATAGGCAATGCCGGTGCTTTGCTGCCATCCCTCGGTTTGGGTTGCATTGGCAGGGTCTGGGGTATAGAAATGATACACTCTTATACTGTTGTACCCGAAGCTGGCGTGCAGCCTGCCGGTGGAACTAAGCTCCAGGTCTGAGCAGTTATTATTATTGTTAGGCACTTGCGGGGTAATGTTGGTCCAGGTATTTCCGCCGTCCTTTGAGCGCATGATGCCTGCAGGGAATACGGTTATCGCCGCATAAATATTTCCCTGGCCATCGCACAGCATTCTGAACATACGCTCGAAACCGACGGTGGAAGGTAGTCGCGTCCATGTAAGACCAGCATCAACTGATTTCCAAATGCCTCGTCCACCTCCGGCATCAGCGTTGTTAGTGGGTTCACCCGTACCAAAATACATTACGTTGGGCTGAGAAGGGTCCTGGCATATATAGGCAATGCACATGGCGCTGAAATAATCATCAATGGGTTGCCAGTCAGGGATGGCATCTAAAAAATTAGTGCAACGCCACAACCCGCCCGACACGCCACCCACGAGCACAGTATTGCCCGTAGGATCATTCAATGTGTCCATAAGGATTGCCCTTATCCTGCCGGCGTCATGACTGTCATTAAACGGAACAGCATTTGAGCTGGTCAGGTCATAAATGGGACCGCGTTCTGTCCAGGGAAAAGACATGTTGCGCGAAGCAGCGCTTTGCTTGAGGTTGCGGGTATGATCAAGCGCCTTATGCAATCTGTCTGTAGGAACATAGCCCAGTGCAGGGTCGCGCATCATGAGAAGATGCATGGAATCTCTTCCGCCAGGGCTTTCCTCACCTGCTTCATACAATGATTCACTTTCCGGTGGCGCAGGAGATGTGCAGGAGAAGAGCAATAATAAACATGCGATACTAAAAATGAAGCGTGGAGTATGTTTTTTTAATGGCCTTACAAACAGATGGGTGAGTAAAAACAATCTTCGCATATCACGCAGTTTTGAGCTACGTTAAAAATAACCAATGTGCAGAATATACATCTTCGTGCCGATGGGGCTGTTTTGCCACCTGCACGAAGATTTCTACCACTTACCCATTTCTTAAATTTTTCTGGTCTTGTATAGTATTTAAGGCGATCTGCCAAAACGCCATTCTGCAATCAAGCTATCATCCACCAACGAGCCAGCGATGAACCACCGGTGAGCCATCGTCAGTTTGGCATGTCTCGTCCTATGAATCCATTCAAAACGCCTACCATACTTACTCAGTCAACCTTTTGGATTTTTTAAGATACCTGACACAAAGATACAGCAGTAATAAAGCGGGAAGAATTATGGCCAGCAATAAATTTCGCAATCGTTCATCATAATTTGTCAGCTGCGGGTACCTGAACAACAAGATCAACGTTATACCGGTGAGCCAAACATATTGTGTATTATACTCCTTCAATATCCATCGCTTCCATTTAAACTCCATGCTGCGGAAAGTTTCCCCAAGCCCGGCAAAAGAAGGAATCCACCTGTTTACTCTTTTACAGTAAGCAACATAACTTCCGCCGAATTTATTTATCAGGAAGTGCTCTTCGGCAAGCACAATTGCATGATAAATGATAAGAAAAAGCGGCATAATAATGCCCACATATACCAACGAATTACTAAGCACACCAACGCCCAGCAGCATCAGTATGTTCCCAACATAAAGCGGGTTGCGGCAATGATTGAAAATACCCTGGGTAACAAGTTCGTCAGCATGCACCTTGCCATCTTTACCGCCTCTTATTATGTAAGCAAGGCCAATGGTAGCTCCGCGAATGGCCTGCCCTGATATAGTAATGAATAAACCAATGGCAAGCGGCCATATCCAATAGTGCTGCCCAAAATAGTCCGGATTAAACAGAGGCAGAGAAGGAATAAACAGCAAGGCATACAGGAAAATAAATAAGAAGTTCCGGTATTTGAAGAAGAAGTTACCGATTGCGATCATTACATTTTTTTTGCGATGAAGCCTGCGAAATTATACCACTTTAAAAACACTTCGCAATGCGCAAAGCCTGCATTCCTGAGCAGGGTTATGTTCTCACTAAGCTTATATGGGATCAATACATTTTCCAGCGCCTCTCGTTTTTGCGAGATCTCCATTTCACTGTAATGGTTCCTGCGCTTCATGTCGTAATAATATTTAATGAAATCGCGGTTAAAGGCGCTGTCCTCCGCAAGTATTTTTTCAATAACGATCAGTGCGCCGCCCGGAACCATTCCATCGAATATCTTCTTCAGCAAGCGTTCCCGGTTAATGGGGCGGATAAATTGCAGCGTAAGGCAAAGCACAGCTACGGAAGCATTTTTAATTTCCACATCCTGGTTAAGGTCTCCGATCTGCAACTCGTATGGGCGGGTAAATTCAGCTTCTACCAGTTTGTCCCTGCATTTGTTCAGCATATCAGGAGAATCATCTACACCAACAAATTTTATGGTATCAGGAATGTGCTCGTTCATACATATAAGCGTAGTGCCTGTAGAGCATCCGAGATCATAAATGAGCGTATTTTCCTGGTAATGATCGGCAGCTATTTCGCCCATCATGCGCTGCATTTCAATATAGTAGGGTACTGAGCGCACCACCATATCGTCAAAAACCCCTGCCACCTTGCTGCTGAACTTAAAGTCAAAGGGAACAAGCGTTTCTTTAAAAACTTCATCTTTTCCTGTAGACATACACGGACACAAATTGCGGGCGAAAATAATCTTCAATTTTGAGGAAAATTTGTAGCAGCAGGCTTCAATATTGGCACAAAATCACCTTTTACATTCATGCCTCAAACTTAATAAAATGAAACACTTGTTTATCCCTGTAGTATTAGCGCTCACTGTTACACAGGCATGCGGGCAAAAGCTAAATGCTGATAAAGTTCCTGCAACCGTCAAATCCAGCTTCCAGAAAGCTCATCCCCGCATAAAAGGAACA
>JBAVMD010000627.1:0-4479 GCA_049689695.1 Chitinophagaceae bacterium
CTACAAAGGCTTTGAAACTGCGGTCATCTACTTTCATCATTAATTGCTGCCAATATGAACATAAAACTGCTGCTATGGAGCATCGTTGTCGCTCTTGGAGGATTTCTTTTCGGGTTCGACACCGCCGTGATCTCAGGCGCTGAGCAGGATATTAAAAGGATATGGGGTTTAACCGATGTTCTTCACGGCATCGCCATTGCCATCGCTCTTTACGGCACCGTGGTGGGCGCACTTGTTGGCGGTATTCCTGCAACTAAATATGGACGAAAGAAAACCCTGCTTTGGATCGGCATATTTTACCTGGTATCCGCTATCGGTTCTGCTGTTGCTACAGGTGTGTATTCGTTCATGCTGTTTCGCCTGCTGGGCGGACTGGCCATCGGCGCTTCTTCAGTAGTGGCGCCCATGTACATTACTGAAATTGCGCCTGCAAAGAACCGGGGCAAGCTCGTAGCCACTTTTCAATTCAACATCGTATTCGGTATTGTTGTAGCTTATCTTTCCAACTACCTGCTGCGCGGCATCGATGGAGATAACAGTTGGCGCTGGATGTTGGGCGTAGTTGCAATACCTTCCGCTATATATACGGTACTGATCTTATTTGTTCCTGAAAGCCCGAGATGGCTGATCATTCATAAAGGAGATTACGGCAAGGCCCGTAAAACACTGGAGGTAAGCGATCCTGTTGGAGTAGATGAGGCCATCCGCGCATTGGAGTTATCCATCGCAGAAGAAAAGCAGAAAGAAAGTCTCGCAGCATTTTTTACAAAAAAATACAGTGTTCCCATTTTACTCGCGTTTCTTATTGCTGCATTTAACCAGCTGTCAGGCATAAACGCGATCATTTATTTTGCTCCACGCGTATTTGAACTGGCCGGCATCGGAAAAGATGCCGCCTTTCTGCAAAGCGCAGGCATCGGTTTGGTGAACCTGCTGTTTACGATGCTCGGTTTATACCTCATCGACCGGCTGGGCAGAAAAAAGCTGATGCTCATTGGCTCAATTGGTTACATTCTGTCGCTTTCTGCGGTAGCAGCAGCTTTTTATTTCAACTACATGGGCGGCATGATCGTTCCGGTGCTGCTGTTCATATTCATTGCTTCGCATGCAATAGGGCAGGGCGCAGTGATATGGGTATTTATTTCAGAGATATTCCCGAACAATGTTCGTGCTTACGGGCAGTCGCTCGGCTCTTCCACCCACTGGATATTGGCAGCGGTGATCACCACCATCTTTCCCATGCTTGCCAGCAGTGCCGGTCCGGCCCCGCTCTTTCTTTTCTTTGCGGTGATGATGGTGCTGCAACTGTTATGGGTATTGTTCATGATGCCGGAAACAAAAGGCGTGGCATTGGAATCGCTCGAACAAAAATTATTAAAACCTTAATTCAGTAACCATGGAGCAGAGCCGTCAGCACAAAGTGGTATGTTTTGGAGAGGTACTGTGGGATATTCTTCCCAACGGGGCTGTGCCGGGCGGAGCGCCTATGAATGTTGCCTATCATTTGCATAAGCTCGGGAAAAATCCTGCACTTATTACAAGGATCGGAATTGATGAAAGAGGACGTGAGCTGCTGGATATTTTCTCGGGGCATGGGGTATGTACAGATTTTTTCCAGGTGGATTACGATCATGAAACAGGAAAAGTATATGCAAAGCCGAACGAATACCATGAAATGACCTATGAGATCGTTCAACCGGTTGCCTGGGATTTCATTGCATGGGAAGATGATTTCAACAACCTGCTGAAACAGGCTGAGTTCTTTGTATTTGGCAGCCTTTCCGCAAGGAATAAGGAATCGAAAGAAACTTTGTTCAGATTGTTGGAGACAGCAAAGAACAAAGTGCTCGACATTAACCTGCGAGCGCCGCATTACAACAGGCAAATTGTAGAAGAGCTGATGGCAAAAGCTGATTTTGTAAAGATGAATCTTGCGGAGCTGGAATTGATAACCGAATGGTTCTCGGATTATACAAGCATTGAAGACCGTATGCAATCGTTACGCGATAAATTTTCTATTGAAAATATGGTGGTGACGCTCGGTGGAGACGGTGCAATTTTATACAGAGATGGGAAAACGACTAAGCACAATGGCTTTCGAGTGGATGTAATGGATACGGTGGGCAGCGGCGATTCTTTTCTTGCTGCATTGCTTTCGAAGCTGATGGACAATGCCGGCAGCGAAGAAGCGCTTGAATTTGCGAGCGGGCTTGGAGCTTTTATCGCAACGCAGAAAGGCGGCTGCCCGGATTATAATATTGAAGACGTACAGCGTCTCATAAAAAGTGAAAAGATAAAAACATGAGCTTCCGCCCAATAAAATTCTTTTTTGCTTTCAATTGTTTACTGGTAACGACAACAGGCGTAACCTTAAGTCAGGATAAAACCGTTGGTAAAGAGAAGAACAAAAATATTGCCGAAGAACATCGTCCGCAAATACACTTCACGCCCAGGCAAAAATGGATGAACGATCCAAACGGATTGGTATTTCATGAAGGCATGTATCATTTGTTCTACCAGCATTATCCTGACAGCACTGTTTGGGGACCCATGCATTGGGGGCATGCTACCAGTTCAGACATGGTGCATTGGAAGCATGAACCTATCGCGCTTTTCCCTGACAGCATCGGGATGATCTTTTCAGGAAGTATTGTTATAGATAAAAACAATACAAGCGGTTTTGGCAAAAACGGTCAGGTCCCCCTGGTCGCAATATTTACGCATCATGATGTAAAGGGAGAGAAAGCGGGGGCAAATGATTTTCAGAAGCAGAGTTTGGCTTATAGCCTTGATAACGGTAAAACATGGACGAAGTACTCCGCCAATCCTGTTTTAAAAAGTCCGGGCATCCGCGATTTCCGTGATCCTAAAGTGATGTGGTATGAACCAGGCAAGCGATGGATCATGTCGCTGGCAGTGTTTGACCGCATCCATTTTTATTCTTCTGCCAACCTGAAGGAATGGGTAAAAGAAAGTGAGTTTGGAGAGAAGGCTGGCGCTCATGGCGGGGTGTGGGAGTGTCCGGACCTGTTTTCATTAATGGATGATAATGGAAAGCAGGTTTGGGTGCTGCTGGTTAGTATCAACCCCGGTGGAGCTAATAAGGGTTCTGCAACACAGTACTTCCTCGGAAATTTTGACGGCAAACATTTCAAAGCAATTGATACAGGAACTAAGTGGCTGGATTATGGCCCTGATGATTATGCGGGAGTTACCTGGTTCAATACGGGTGAACGGAGATTATTCATCGGTTGGATGAGCAATTGGTTATATGGCCAGGAAGTACCAACTATAGCCTGGAGAAGTGCGATGACGCTGCCGAGAAAATTAAAACTGAAACGTGTGCAAAAAGGGCTGCTGATCGCTTCTGAGCCAGTGAACGAACTGGCTTCGATACATGGCAGGAGCGTTGTTGTGAAAGACCTGCAGGTAGAAAAGATTGCAGACGTTGGGAAGTTAACTCAGCCCTTGCAATTACCCGCCCGGTTTAATCTGAAGCTGGATGAAATCAAAGATTTTGCTTTGACATTTTCCAATGATCTGAATGAAAAGCTCGTAATAGGATATGATAAGAAGCAGGACAAATATTACATCGATAGGTCTGAATCCGGCAAGAATGATTTTCAGGCTGATTTTGCTGCGCGGCTGGTAGCGCCCAGATTTACAAAGAATGCTAAAATGGATGTATCGCTGATTGTTGATGTTAGTTCTGTGGAATTATTTGCAGATGGTGGATTGTCTGTAATGACTGCAATTTTCTTTCCAAACATACCATACACCAAAGTAAAAATCTCTTCAACTGAAAAGATCGTAGTGAAAGAACTGGAGCATATTTTACTGAAGGGAATATGGTAATGATATAGGAGATGCAAAGTGAAAGAATCCTATACGGCGAAACGCAAAAAATCACGTACATTCATTCCCCGTTAACTGCTTGCCATAGCCAGGATCAATTCAAAACATCATTTCAATGGAGCACCAGTTGTTTCACGGATTGCAGCAGTTTAAAAACCATGTCGGTTTAAAATTCCAGTTGTACAATAGCCTGTTCACTTCGCTTCCTTTTCACCGCATCGAAAAGACGGGAATCTTATTATCTCTTTTGCTGAACGATTGCGAGGAAGGATTCAAGAAAAAACTTAGCCCCGCACAGATCATCGAGACCTTCTTTCAGAAATATACCTCCTATGCAAAGGAAGAGGAAAAGCTTGATCTTTTATTCCGTTTTGTACAATACGTAGAGCGGCAGGTAGTTCTGTTCGATGCGTTGGAAGACGCTGCGTTTAAAGAGGTGAATGATCTAAATGGCATCGGTACACTCAAGCACCTGGAGTCTGAAGTGCAGCAGGAAAACAAAAAAGAAAAGCTGGCAGACAAACTAAAACATTTTACAGCCAGGCTTGTGCTAACGGCTCACCCTACGCAATTTTATCCGGGCCCGGTGCTGGGCATTATCAACGATCTTGGCAAGGCATTGAA
>JBAVMD010000628.1:0-6304 GCA_049689695.1 Chitinophagaceae bacterium
GCATTATGAGCATGGCTACACAAAATTTTTTATGCGCCAAGAGAAAATAAAATATCTTATTGTTTGTAAGCATCAATGCCCGTTTTTGCCGCTGCGCACTTCAGAATGAAAATTAAGCAGGAAGTTGAAGAGGTTTACGCTGGGATCGATACCCAGTTTTTTTCTGAGGCGGTGCCTGCCCAACTCCACGCTCTTGATGGTTATATTCATGATCTGCGCGATCTCTTTACTGGATAGGCTCAGGCGCAGGTATGCACAGAGCTTCAGTTCACTCAACGTAAGGTTTGGGAAAGCTTCTTTGATAGACACCAGGAAATCGCTGTGCACCTTATCGAAATGCACTGCAAATTGCTCCCAGTTCTTCTTCATCTTGTCTTCACCCAGCATTTTCAGGATCTTCTTATAGTCATCGGAATCCTTGTCCAATTCACTCACCCTTTTCATTCTTTCAAACTCTTCTTTCACCTTTACCAGCATTTCGCCTTTCTGGATAAGATTTAAAGTGGTAGATGCCAGTTGGGTATTCTTCAGCTCTATTTCAGATTCGAGGTTTTCATTTCGCAGGCGGATGATCTCATTTTCATTTCTTTCTATTTCCAACTGGTGCAGGTACATCAATTGTTTCTGTTCTTCATCAAATTTTTCTTTCTGCAGTTTATTCAGGTATTCCAGCTTCTTTCTTTCTTCTTCATGCACCAGTTGCTGCGCTATGAATTTCTTTATCTGAAAACGATGCACGGCATAAATAACAGCAGCGGCCAGCAAAGCGTAAACCAGATAGGCCCAGATGGTGCGGTACCAGGGTGGCAAAATCGTAAAGCGATAGCTGACCACCGGCGATTCTTCGCCTTCATGTGTTCTGGCCTTTACCTGGAACGTATATGTTCCGGGTGAGAGATAAGAGTAATCCTTTTCCGTTCTTTTAGACCATGGCACCCAGCTTTTATCGAACCCTTCCAGCAGGTAGGAATATTCTATGCTCGATTGCTTTCCATATAGCGGTGATGAATACTCGAAATGAATGGAATTCCAGCTGTATCTTATTTCCGGCATTTCCTTAACACCCGCTTCGCCACCAGCACTGCTAACGTGCCCGCCGAAGATCGTACTGTCACGCTTATTGCTGATGCGCACGCCTGCAAGCAGCATGGGTATCTTATCTTTTACCGTTCTGTATTGTTCGTAATTAATATGATAAAAGCCTTCTTCTGCAGCAACAAAAATATTATTGGCATTGTAAGGGTAAACATATTCGAAACCGCCGGCCATGATCTTGTTGTTCAATTCAGGAAAATGAATGATCTGCGGCTTGCCTTTCGAAAAATCAACCACGCCAAGGCGCTTGTTCTCCACAAACCAGATCCTGCCATCGGCATCTTCTTTCAGATATTCAACGGTCATGTTCCCGAAAATATCCCTGAGCAAAGTACAGGGCACAAAATCATCGGTCTTTGAATCATATTCAAACAATCCTTTGGGATTGGCAAAAACGATCCTGCTTTTTACTTTGAATACATGATTCTTATTTTCTGAAAGTATTTTTTTACGGTCTTCGTATATGAAATAGGTTGGATGATTAATATCAACCAATTGAATTTTATACAGGCCTTTGTAAGGGTGCGCTACCCAGGCAATATTATTATCTATGCCAATGAACCGCACCGATTCAAAATGCGAGTGAATACCGGGATTTTTAAAAACTCCGTTCTCGTAAGTATAAAAGTTCACTCCGTTATAAGTTCCCGCCAGCACCACAGGTGAAATTCCCACGTTGCTGAGCGGAACGAACGTCCAGAAGCCTGAGCTGCCGTCGACCACCTGCGGCTGATTGTTCCTGATCACAAAAAAACCATCATTGTGTCCCATCAATAGCTCGCCATTTACTTCCGCCAGCGTCCATACCTGTCCCTTTGTATTGGGCACGGCTTCAAAGCTGCTTTTTACATAACTGATATCTTTCTGACTGGTGATCGGCGCGCGGTAAAGCCCGTTGGAAGTGCCGATGTAAAAATTATCCTTATAAATAATGGCGGACTTACCGGAGCTCTGCTCTTCATAATCAGGATAAATATGTTTGATGGCATTGTTGTAAGCAACGAAGTCGATGCCATTTACCAGGCCAAACCAGAGATTCTTGTCGCGATCAACAAAAACGCAAAGAATGTCGTTGTTCTGCAAGCCATCCTGCTTGGCGAGCCGCTGAATGATCTGCCCTTTTCTATCGATGATGTAACAGCCCGCAAGGCTTGTTACTACTGCAATGCGGTCGGCACCTATGAATGATGCGCCGTAAGGATTTTGACTGCAGATTGCCTGCATATCCGGTGGCGTGAAAGGCAGGAGACGATTTCCATGCAGAATATAAGCCCCATGCTTTTTGGTAATGAGCAGTGAGCTGTCTTTGTTCAGTGGAAGAAAGGATACCACCTGGGCCTTCTCGGCCAGCGTGTCGCCCTGGATGAATGGCATCCATTGATCATTTTGAAAAACCAGCAACCCCTTGCCGAACGCCTTGGCAATGAGCCGGCCGTTGCTGGCGCCGAGGAAGCTCCACGAAATATCACGGTATACAGTGATCTTATTGTTCCTTAGTTCGAAGATGCGTTTGAAGGACCGGAAAAAAATGGCGTCCCCGTATACCACCACGTTCCAGATCTCGGTAAAATCTTTTTCAGCCTCGGGTATCATGCTGTTAAGGGAGGTGTATTGTAAGATTCCTTTGTTGTCGGCCTCGAAATAGCCGATCTCACCGGCGGAGCCTATATATACCCGGCCGTCCGGTGTAAGCGCCAGGGAGCGAATGGTGCTGGAATGAGGGGTAGCATATCTCTTCCAGAAGCTTCCGTCGAACGTGAGCAGGCCTTCATCGTTGGCCACGTAGATAATGCCTTTTTTGTCCTGCGCGATGTTCCAGTTTGCGGGGCCCGCATTATAGGCCAGCTTGGTATATTTTACAATATCGGGCAGGGCCACCGTGTTTTGGGCCCAGACCTTTCCAAATACAAGCAATAGTATAAGCAATACAGTTTTCCGGAGCATAGCGGTTCTGGAATTGAAGATAAAGAAATGAGCCGAACATTTGAGGGGTAGTAGGGTCGTTGGGTGATGGGGTCAATAGGTCAATAGGTCATTGAGTCATTGGGTCATTAAGCAATAGCCAATGACTTAATGACTTAATGACCCAATGACCTATTGACCAAATGACCCAATGACCAATGACCTATTGACCTATTGACTTGATGACCTTTCATTAATTATGACGATAGGTGTAAATAAGTGCGCATTTTTCCGGATATTCATAAACGTTAACCCAACAACTATTATTCATTAAACAGTTCAACATGAAAAAATTAGCTCTTGTTTTATTAAGTCTTTGCGTAATCTGCACCGCATTTGCCCAGCTCAAAAAAGGCGATAAACTGGTAGGCGTAGGCATTGGCGCCATCAGTTACACGAACAGCGACAGTAAAACAACGTATAGCAATACGCCTACGGTTTATAACAGCGATGGCAGCGCTTTTTCCATCAGCATTAACCCGAATGTTGCATTTTTTATCCAGGACAACCTGGCTATAGGCGGCGGTGTAAGCCTGAGCTTCTATACCAGTAAAAGCAATTCGAGCAACACCAGCTCCAGTACAACCAGCGAAAGCAAGAGCACACAGCCTGCTTTTTACATTGGCCCGCTGGCGCGTTACTATTTTGGCGGCACTCCTAAAGGATCATTATTTGGACAGGCGAATCTGCAGTTTGGTTTTGCAGGTGGTAAAAGCGAAAGCAAGACCAGCAGCGGCGCCAGCAGCGAAACAACCACAAAGCCTAAAGGCGACTGGAATGCAGGCGTAGCCATCGGTTATGAGCACTTCATAACACCCAATATAGGTGCGTATGGCTCCATTGGTTTTAACTATGGCAAAAGCACTACAGACTATGAGTACCGTCCTTCCAGCGGAAACGGTTATGATTACACAAGCGAATACAGCCGGTTTTATATTCCCGTGAATGTTGGGTTGCAGGTGCATATTTTGAAGAAGACCAAGTAAACCTGATGTGTTTTTGATAGGGTACGTTTTCTGGCTTTGTAGTGGTAATGAGGGGATCGGATATTTTCTTTTTCCAGGTCATGTTCATAGCTTTTGAGTTCATTTAGTTAAACCAAAGCCATATGAACATCAAACCTTACGATTCAATCAGTGCAACATTCAGGATCAGTTTTTTTACCCTTGTTTTATTTGCCTGTTTTGCCTCCGGCTATAGCCAGAGCTTTTTAAAGGCAAGTGGCGGAAAGATCGTTGACCCATCGAACAATGAAGTTGTTTTACGCGGGATGGGCCTGGGAGGATGGCTGCTCATGGAAGGATATATGCTGCAGGTAGACGGAGGGTTTGGCCAGTGGCAGATCAAGCGGGAAATGTATAACCAGGGAGCATCGCCTGCAGACATTGAATCTTTCTTCAGCAGCTGGCGTAATAACAATACTACAGCTGCAGACATCGGCTACCTGAAATCGCTGGGCATGAACTGCATTCGCCTGCCCATGCATTACGACTTGTTTCTTACCGCATCTCAGCGGGCGGTAAGAGACAATGTTGCTTTTGGCACTACCACCGTAGCCAATTACGTGGAATCGCTTTCTACCTGGTACGATCAGAACCTGTTGTTCACCGATCTTACTGTGCCTGGCTTTGCCACCATCAACAACACCCTGCAATGGGCTGCATCCAACAGCATGTGGACGGTGCTGGACCTTCATGCTGCGCCGGGCGGACAGGGTTCTGATGCCAACATCAGCGATGCTTTGGTGGGGCTTGACCTTTATAACCGGGTTGATTCAAAAGGCAGGAAAATATATCAGCTGGTGCTGGAACGTTTGTGGAAATCTATTTCCAATCAATATAAATCGGATGCGCGGGTGGCCATGTACGATATCCTTAATGAACCTCACGGTTCTGTTTCAAATGTTACGCTGAAAACCATTTATGATAAAGTGATAGCAGCTGTTCGCAGCAATGGCGATAACCATTTGATATTACTGGAAGGCCGGGGATATGGCAATGAGTATACCGGCCTGACGCCGGATCTTTTTCCCGGACAGACCAATCTTGTCTGGAACGGTCACCGGTATTGGGTCACGAACGATCCTGCGGTGAAAGACCAGAATGCAAACCAGTTGAACCTTATTGCGAACCTTGTGAACTTCAGAACGAAGTGGAATGTACCGGTTTGGGTGGGCGAGACCGGCGAAAATTCCAATCACTGGATTGCCGAAGCATGCAAAAACCTGAACGATAAAAGCATCGGCTGGTGTCTATGGACACATAAAAGGTTGCGAGGAACTTATAACGGCGTGTATGAGCAAACAGCTTCACCCATGAAGGTTGACCATGCAAATATTTACACGCCGGCCGGCAGGACGGCCCTGCTGCAGAATGTGCAATTTGCCAATTGCATTAAGCAGAACGATGTGGTTGATGCAATGACACGCATGGTGAACGACGCCTCGCCGCTTCCTTTCAAGGGCACAAGAATAAGCCTGCCCGGAAAGATCTTTGCGGCAGACTTCGATCTCGGTAAAAATGGAATCTCCTACAACGATGCAGTCTTCCAGAAGATCCCTTACAATGGCGAGGGCTGGAACAATGGTTACAGCTATCGCAATGATGGCGTTGATATAGAGGCAACTCAGGACGCTACCGGAAATGGCGTGAACGTGGGATGGATCGTGAACCAGGAATGGATGAACTACAGCGTGAACGTTACGCAAGCCGGCAATTATACCGTGCAGTTCCGCGTAGCTAATGGCGATGCGCGTAAAGTGGGTGCGCTTATGTTGAAAGTGGATGGCGTTGTAAAAGGTACTATCAACGTACCGCTTACGGGTGGATGGCAAACATGGAGCACCGTTACTATGTCAGGAACAGTTGCCTTAACAGTGGGTAATCATACCGTTCAGATTGCGTGCGGTTCCAGGAATGGCGGCGGCAATTTGAGCTGGGTGAGCCTGACGCTGGGCACAGGCGCCAAATTTTCCACTGATGTTTTAACTGCTCAGCAGTCGTCATCACCTGTTTATCCTAACCCTGTGAACGATCGGTTATATATACCAAAGCTTTCAGCTGGTGCGATGATCAGCATAACGGATATGTGGGGCAAGGCTATAACAACAGATAGAATGATAAAAGCAGCCGGTTATATCGATGTCAGCTTTTTGAAGGCCGGAACGTATTTTCTAAAAATCAGGGAAGGCGAAAAGGAAATGGTGGAAAAGTTTGTGAAGCAATGAGGTTTATTGGTTTACTGGTTT
>JBAVMD010000629.1:0-2687 GCA_049689695.1 Chitinophagaceae bacterium
GGCTGTGCGATCTGCCCGCGATACCATCGATCTTATTTTTTTTGTTGTTGGCGATATCAATACACCTGCGGGATGCCAGGAGGCCTGCGCAGCTTTCAACCGCTTTTGCGAATGCCATTACGTAACGCCGGCAGAGCAGGAAATTTTCCTGCAGAAAGTAAATTTCCCTTCTGAACTGATCCCTTACAAATCTGACAATCGCAGGAATGTTGGCTTTTTAATGGCGCTTGAGGCAGGATGCGATATGATCGTTTCCATAGACGATGATAATTTTCCGGTGAACGATCATTTCTTTCAGCAGCATTCCATTGTAGGAGAAAATCTCAGCGGCATACCTACCGCTACCAACAACAGATGGTTCAACCCCATGAGCCTGCTGAACAATGCTATGAACGGCGAAAACCCCGTTCATGTTTACCCGAGGGGGTTTGCTTACGACAGAAGATGGAACGATAACAGCAGAATCGATCAGGCAGCGGCTGCAGTTTCCGGTAAGCTGGGGATCAACGTGGGCTTATGGACGGGCGACCCGGATATAGATGCGGTTACCCGCATTACCACACGTTGTGTTTCATCGGCAGGCAACTGGAATGGCCAGCCTCATTTTATTTTAGGTAAACATCAGTTGATGCCAATCAATACGCAGAACACCTGCGTTACCGCAGAAGCCATCGTGTGCTATTATTTTGTGCGAATGGGATTTCATATCAATGGCATGAAGATGGACAGGTTCGGCGATATTTTCAGCGGATATTTTCTGCTGCTGTGCAATCATTCCGTGGGCAATCTTGTTGCCATTGGCCAACCATTGGTAAACCAGGTACGCAATGAGCACAACCTGCTGAAGGACCTGCAGGTAGAACTGCCGGGCATGCTGGTAATAGAGGAATTGATCCCATACCTGGAAGAGGGTTTGCCTGCAACAGGGTCATATTACGAGGCATACGATTGCCTGGGGGAGAAGCTGAAGGAATTCACTTCTTCACCCGTAAGATCTGGTTTCTGGAGCGGGGAGAACCTCGCATTTATTCACGAAACCATCAGGTGCATGGATGCCTGGAAAAATTCATGCAGGATTATAAAGGGATATTCTTAGCTTGAACGTAGTTTTATTAATCTAAAGAACCTGGTTCTATGCAATGGATATGGCGAAATATCGGGCATGTGTACAAATTAATGAGGGCACCTACCACCTTCATCGCTTTTATTATTATAGCGAGTGTATCGTATTACCAGTTCCATGATCTCACGAATGCCGTTATACTTGGACTTACCGTGATGTTCACCGCATCTTACGGATTTGCATTGAACGAATATTTCGATTACCAGAAAGACCTCTTCATTCCGGAGGACCATTTAATTGCAAAAGGCGTACTAAGCCGGAAGCAGGTGTTGATCGTATCCTGTTCTTTCCTGTTGCTATCGTTGTTGCTGATGTTGTTCATTCATCCCTTTCAGCAGCTGATGAATATTATTCTGCTGATCGTTCTTTCTTTCTATTCGTACATCAATAACCGCTATGGAATCATAGCCAATGCTTTGGTGGCTTTTTGTTCAGGCGTAGGAATAGTGATCACGCTCAACAAATTTGAGTGGTCGCTGATCTCATTTTCCGGGCTTACTTTCTTCCTGCATATTTTCGGGCGGGAGATTATCCTGGATATTCATGATTACGAGGCCGACAGGAATATCGGTAAAACTTCATTTCCTATTCTCATCACCATCAGCCGGTCATTTATTGTGGCGGCGCTTTTCAGTATAAGCTGCATTGTGTATTCTGTATTCGCAGGAATGTATTTTGAAAAATGGGGTTATATGCTGATGATGACGCTGGCGAATATTATTTTTCTTTCAGGGCTTTTTTATTACCGTGCGAGGATGAATGAAGAAGCTTACCGGCAGTTTGTGATGTATTCTAGGATAGCGTTTTTGTTGAGTTTGCCGGCGGTATTATTATAGGAAGGGAACGCGGATTATCAGGGTCTTTTAGGATTTATTAGGATTTGCTCCTGAAGACTTTGAGAGCGTATATAAGCGCAACAACTAATCCTGATAAATCCTAAAAAATCCTAATGATCCGCGTTCCCCTAAGCTTTAATTAAATTAGAAATGGATTTGATAAAAGAATAAACCCCACCCACCGCAAGAATAACAAATAACCCAGTCGATTCAATATATCGATCAACACTCAAAATCGCCGCAATACCAAAGAATATAAAACTCACCAGCTCCAGCAACACAATAAAATAACTCTGCTTCATCCATTTCTTAAAACTATTCTCCACCGAAGCGGTATTTTTTCCCTTTGGCGTTACCACAAATTCTTTTTTCGATTTCATGAACACCTGCCATATTCCAAACACCATTGCCCATGCCAGTCCTACACCCAATAAAAAACTGCCCATGAGTTTCCATCTCTCGTGAATGCGCAGGTTTTTATGGTAAGATGAAACCGCATAAAACACAGCTTGCGAAGTAGGCCCGAGGCATATCAACGCAATAGCAGCTATCTGCAAGGCTTGCCAACCCTGCCTGTCCGGTTGATTCAACAGCACATGCAAAGCGCTGAGAAATCCCATCAGCAATATCGTGAGCGGCGAGAGGTTATAAATGATGGTGCTGATCTCAAGCGCTTTTGAAATTGCTTTTTGCTTTGCATTTATAACATTGCCCAGGTTATGAATGCC
>JBAVMD010000630.1:0-11254 GCA_049689695.1 Chitinophagaceae bacterium
GGCTCAAAGCTCGCAGCTCATAGCTCGCCGCTCCTCACCAAGCTATCCCATAATCCTCCCCATGATTACTCGATCCGCCCCAGAAGCTGCCATGCTTCCAATCAAAGAAAATAGCATTGATAGGCCCCGATGTCCTGTCTTCAAATGAAAGTGTATATCCCATTTGCCTCAACTCTTTTCTGATCCAATCCGGGGTTGCGGAATTAACAATAATGGAACCTGGCTTCGGCTTGCGGTCCTCACCGCCCAGTGAAAGATAAAGCTGGTTCGTATTTACGTTAGGAGCTTCAACTGCCTCCTGCACCGTCATTCCAAACTCTACTATATTCAGAAAGAATTGTAACAGGTTCTGGTCCTGCGTATCGCCGCCCTGCACGGCAAACGATAAGAAAGGTTTGCCGTCTTTCATGGCAAGCGTTGGGGTTAATGTAACTCTTGGCCGCTTGCCCGGCTCCACTACGTTGAAAGGATTCAATGAAGAATCGCAAACAAAGCTCTGCATGCGCTGGCTCATGCCTACGCCTGTGCGGCCTGCAATGCACGCAGGCACCCATCCGCCGCTTGGCGTGATAGATACCACCCATCCTTCTTTATCCGCAGCTTCAACTGAAGTAGTGCCCAGCCGCAACTGCGCCAGGTATTCTTCATTCGCCGGCGTATTCGACGCAAAACCTTTTTGCTTCAGCGATTGCAGGTATGGATTGGTGCGGCCCTCGAAAGGATAAGGATCGCCAGGGCCAGCTTTTGGGTCGTTCTTTAAAGGATTAATGCGCTGCGCTCTTTCTTTCGCATATTCTTTCGATAGCAACCCTTTTATGGGCTCTTCCGGCGCGAAGTAAGGATCGCCATAATAAAAATCACGGTCGGCAAATGCCAGGTGCATAGCCTGGCAAACGGTATTTATATAACGGGCAGAATTGAAGCCCATGCTTTTGAGATCGAAATTCTCCAGGATGTTCAAAGCCTGCAGCATGACCGGCCCCTGCGTCCATTGAGACAGCTTATATACATCGATGCCTTTGTAGCTCACCTTCACCGGCTCTTCTATGATCACTTTCCATTTGGCAAGATCATCAGTAGTGATCAACCCACCCTGCTCCTGGCAGCTTCTTGCAAATTCTGCTGCGATATCGCCTTTGTAAAAACGGTCGTAAGCAGCATAGATCGCTTCCTTCCTGCTCTTGCCTTTTTTCAATGCCTGCTGTTCTGCGTCTACCATTTTCGATAACGTTTCCAGGAGATCGGTCTGCTTGAAAAGCTCACCGGGTTCAGGCGCTTCGCGTTCCTGCCCTGTATGCGGAAGAAAAACTGTTTTCGAATATGGCCATTGCTTAATGCGCGCTTTATTTCGTTCAATGCCATTGGCGGTTTGCGCTTCCATGGGATAACCTGCGGCCAGTTGCATAGCTGGTGCCAGCACCTCTTTCAGGCTCATGGTACCGTACTCTGCCAGCATGGTGCAAAGTCCGCCGGGTGTACCGGGAGTAACCGCTGAAAGCGGACCGTATTCCGGCGGATAATTCATGTTCTTTCCTTTGAAGAAAGCTGCCGTTGCACCTGTTGGCGCTACGCCAAGCGCGTTGATACCAATCACCTTACCGGTTTTTGGATTGTAAATGAGCGCCTGTGTTTCGCCGCCCCAGCTCAATACATCCCACATGGTACAGGTTGCGGCCAGCATGGCGCAGGCTGCATCAATTGCATTGCCGCCTTTCTGAAAGATCATGGAGCCCGCCGTAGCAGCCAGCGGTTTACCTGTAATGGCCATCCAGTTCTTGCCATGCAGTGGCGGTTTTTGCGTAGGTTGCGTCATCGCTGACACCGATAGCATTGCGAATAATAACAGTAGAAGATTTCTCATATACAATAAATTGAGCAGTGTAGTTGAGTATTAAGTTAAGAAAGAAGCATCACTTTGCTATTATATAGCTGTATTCTTATCCGTGTAATCCTTTAATCCATGTAAAATCCGTGCTTCTATTCGTCCAATCATATTCATTAACTTTATAAACAACACCATCCCAATATGCAACAATACAACATCAACCTCGATGTTAAGTACGATCACCTTGAAGTGATCGATGTTCAGGACATCGTTGACAATTGCAAAGAAAAATGGTCCAATCAAACGCTCACGCAGGTCAATGACAGCGTAGTACGCATAGCCATCATTGAAGGAGAATTCCACTGGCATAAGCATGATAACGACGATGAGTTCTTCTTTGTGTTGCAAGGCAAACTGATCATCGATCTCAAAGACCGCGTGATAGAGCTGAATCCCGGGCAGGGCGTTACCATTCCCAAAGGCGTGATGCATAAACCAAAAGCGCCGCAGAAAACGGTGATGCTTATGTTCGAGACCAGCGCAATCATTCCCACTGGCGATTGATCACTTGCACCGGTATGATCTTTTATTTTTGATTAATAAATAATTTTTATGGCAGACTGTAATTTTAGTATCAGCTTTTCAGGTACGGCAGCAAACCTTGTAGCGCAGATGCAAACGCAAATCGAAAAGCAGGGCGGCAGTTTTAATGGCGATGAGAACTCGGGCACGTTCAGTGTAAAAGTGCTTGGCAGCAGTATCGAAGGTTCTTATACTATCACAGGCTCTGAACTTAATGTTGTGATCACGGATAAACCATTCTTTATCGGCTGCGGCCAGATCGAAAGTTTTTTGAAGTCGCATATAGGCCAATGAGTTATTATTTATCATTCGCTACATGATCCAGTTCAATACAACCCTTCAGCAATTTGAACAACAGGGCGAAAAAACAGGATGGACGTACATTGCCATTCCGGCAAAGATTGCACAGCAACTAAAGCCCGGAAATAAAAAAAGCTTTCGCGTAAAAGGAAAGCTTGACGAATACGCCATCAAAGGCGTAGCACTGATGCCAATGGGCGATGGCGATTTTATCATGGCTATCAATGCTACCATGCGCAAAGGCATTAAAAAAAGAAGAGGCGATAAATTGCGCGTGCAACTCGAAGCAGATAATAAACTGCCGCCGCTTTCTGCAGACTTACTGGAATGCCTGAACGATGAGCCTGCCGCAAACGCATATTTCAACAGTCTTCCCTACTCACATCGTTTATACTTCAGTCGCTGGATCGAAAGCGCTAAAACAGCGCCCACCAAGGCAAAGCGCATTGCACAGGCAGTGAACGCACTGGCAAAGAATTGGGGGTATGGGGAGATGTTGAGAGGCGCGAAGGGATAAAGAGGTCATTGGGTCATTGGGTCATTAGGTCATTGGTCATTGGTCATTAAGTCAATAAGTAATAGTAATGACCTAATGACCCAATGACTTAAATGACCCAATGACCAATGACCAATGACAAATGACCTTCTAACTACTTCGGATAAAACGCAAACACAAAACTCAAATCCGTTCTCACCGTATCCTTGCCTGAAATAAGTTTTGCATCGCCATGGCAGGTAATGCACGAAGCTGTTGGCTGAATGAATGTCTCCAGCGTTGTATTCGCCAGCAATGCCGGCGCATTAGGCGCCGGGATCGTTTCGCCGCTTTGCCACTGGCTTCCTACAAGCTTATAGTTTGCCCACACTGTTCCTTTCAGTTTTGCCTGCCATGCATTGCTCATAAGCGCGGTGTAAGTATACACCGGGTACGTGCGCACAGCCTGAGTGCCAAATAATCCCAATGCAGGCTGGCTTGGCGCCCTTACTGCATAGCGTTTTCCATAAGGAGGTGTTGAATCCCAACGGTAGCGCTTATCATCACCCTTCTGGAAAGCCGGCGTATCATTGGGCAGGCAGTTCAGGCAAAGAGGATTATAGTAAGACCATTTTTTCTTTGGATTCATTTGTGCCTCCTGCGGAGAATCCGGCGTGTTATCAACGTGCTCGAACGTGCTCCATATCATCATGCTGCCAAATTTGGCCGTTTTGCGAATGATGTGCATGCCCACCAGTCCTACTTTAGCACGCAGGTACAATGCTTTTTTATTCACAGTGTGAGCGCTGTCGATATAGATCAGCGCATTGCGGCAGTAATAACGCGATGTATCATCTCCTTTGGCAGGATCGAGTATGCGCCAGCTTGCCTTGATCTCCATGCTGCCCGGGTTATTGGTAGCAGAATCGCTTTGCGGTAGATCAAACGATTTATAATTTCTTTTCCAGTATGCAACAATGGAATCTTTTGTAGTGAGCTTATACGTTGTAACGAAGTTCACTTCAGTGGGGTTCATTTTAATTTCATACATCGTGAAATTGAGGTTGCGGTCTATCAGCGGATGACCGTCGGCTTCCCTGAATCCCTGGAATGGCAATATTGCCTGGGGAGATTTTGAATCCATGTAAAGGAACTTACTGCCATCCTGTTTTGCTATGCCGAGTTGCGTGGTCAATTCCTGCGATCCATAGCCAAACACCTCTGCAGGTTCCTTGTAAAATTCCCATACGCGTGGGTAGTTTGGAAAATCTCCTATGTTTTTACCTACGGGCTTGCCGGAAACATCGGCCGGCCAGTTCAATGCAACAAAGGTTTGCCAGGAGAACTGATCGAACGGCGGCTGCAATATCGAATCCAGGAAACTGTCGTAGCCCACGCCGAAAGTGGTATCAACATCGATGGGTAAAACAGGACAAAGCATATCTGCTGTGCCGGAATTACAGAACTTGATGGGACGGCTGCCTAAATCCGAGGGAGGGGAAGAGATATCATCGCCCTGCATTTGGTTGCAGGCAAATATTACTCCTGCAAGCAGGAGTACAATAACTACTTTTCTCATAGCTGGTTATGGGTTAAGGTTAATGATTAACCCTAAGATAAAGAAGTTTTTCAGGAGTGGCAATTTTTCGGTTGGCAATGATAGTTAGCAAAAAAAAAGCCCCGCATGTAGCGGGGCCGGAAATTTTTTTTCTGCAGATTAAAGTACCGCAGCAATCAGAACCAATGAGATCAGGAGGCCCGCGAGGAAACCGCGCCATGCCCATCTTACGCGATTGTCTTTGAGCTCGTCGTTAAGAAGATATGCTATCAGAACACCTATCAATCCCAGGAGAAAGCCTAAGGCAAATCCACCCAGGTGGAAGCCTGAATCGCCATCGGCAAATTTTTTGAAATTCCTTTCCAGTTTTTTACTGCTGAGCGTGCCATCAGCATTAATGCTGTTGCGTAATTTCTTTTGGGCGATCTTGAAACCAACACGGTCAAAGAATTTCATCTTTTTACCTGTGAGCTTCGCATAATCAGTGGCTTTTATATCAGCCAGATCCTGCAGCGTGATCATTTTACCGTTGGCAATAGGGATCTTAATGTCAGAAGCCCTGAGTGGTTCGGGATTGGTGACTACTGCAGCGGCGAAGGACTGTGCCATGATAGCGAATGCAAGGAGAAACGCGAGAACTTTTTTCATGGTGAAATGAGTTTTGGTTAGATGTTTTTTGAAGATCGGATAAAGATTCGAAAAAACAAAAAACTTGCAGAAAACTGCCACAGCGAATAAAGGGCGAACTAAGATTCTTCCGCCAATGAATTCTTTCGGGAATTGTTTTCGTAATTTGCTGTTGCTACCAAAATGTTTTTTATGAAACGGATCTCTTCACTTTTGCTGTGTGTATTTGCTGCAGGTGTTCTGTATGCTCAGGAAGCGCGCCATGCCAACGAAATTTTGAAAGAGGCATATCAGCAGGCCGCAAAAGAAAAGAAGAATGTATTCGTGATGTTCCATGCATCGTGGTGCGGATGGTGCCATAAAATGGATTCGGCCATGAGCGATAAGACAGTAAAAAAATTCTTCGATGATAATTATGTCATCAGGCACCTGGTGGTGTACGAATCCAAGGACAAAAAAAACCTGGAAAATCCCGGAGCACTGGAACTGCTTACAAAATACAAAGGCAACGACCAGGGTATTCCTTACTGGCTGGTGTTTGACCGCAACGGAAGATTGCTTGGCGATTCACAGGTGCGTCCCGAAGGCGCAGGTCCTGCCACTGCCGGAAAAAATACAGGCTGCCCTGCCAGCCCGGAAGAAGTGGCGCATTTTTTACGTGTGCTGGAAATGACTTCTTCGTTGAACCCTGAACAACTGGCGACTGTGAAAACGAGATTTCTGAAAAACGGCGAATAATTATTTATGATTCCAATACCTTCGCCGCAATGGTGCAGGCATATAATTTTTTAGCAAGCTGGCAGTTATTTCCCGAAAAAGGCACATACGAGTACGGCGAGCGCCCCAAAAGCGGTATTTATAAAATTGAGGCGAACAATGAAAGCAAAGAGCTGATCATCCACCACAATTGGGTGAGCCTGGAGAACCAGGCTTTTGCTTCACAATACCGCGTGACCGTTGAGCCGGGCCTGCAGGATTTTGCAGACGCGGCACTCGCAGACCATACACAGACAAGTTTCCCCGACGGCATTTCTTTCAACATACATTTTTACCGCAGCGGCCAGGTATCGTTGCACGTGGTGCACGAGATCATGCCCAACGGTTATCTCAAAATAACACAGCAGGGCATAAGGCCAGATAATTCTTCTTACATCAATTCTGAGATCTATCACAAGCAACTGAGCGTACTACCCTATTCGGCCTCTGTGGCCGGGGCCGTGATAAGGCCAACCGAAGAAGGCGTGATCAAGCACAAGGCACTTACCGCCATGGAAGAGCAAACCAATATGCAGTTGGAGCAGATACGCAAGCAGATAGAACTGCTGGCACTGCAGGCCCAGGAGATACAGAAACGCAAAGAGCTTTCTTTCATGATCTATGGCGCCAACCTCTCTTTCAAACCCAACATTGGCCAAACCTATTACCTCTACGAAAAGAAGGACGACAGCTTCATGCTTTCATTGATCTCGCCTAAAGAATGGGGCAGGTCAACGCCGTTCAAGCGGTTTATAGCAGCAGTGCAGTTGCTGGCGGACCATACGTGGCGGGAGCTATAGGGCGAGTGGGAAGTAGGAAGTGGCGAGTAGGGAGAGGGAAGTAGTGAGTTGTGAGTTGTGAGTAGGAAAGTGACCTAATGACTTAATGACTAATGACAATCCCCACTGACCACTGACCGCTCCCCACTCACTTTTTTAACAAACCCCTTGCAGCGCTTTGCCGTAAACAATTGACAATTACAAGAGCGGAATCTTTATTTAACGGGCCCGGCCTATCTTTAACCGATCAGGATAAACATGCGAGCTTTTCTAATAACCTTTTACTGCCTGCTTATACTAACTGCCGCCACCGCGCAACCCTGTAGCAATCCGGGCCAGACGCCGGGTACAGCCTTTCCCGTTTGCGGAACCAGCGTTTTCGATCAGAATACGGTTCCCCTTTGTGATGGCCGGGTGCTTCCTTCACCCCATTGCACAGGTGTTGAGCTGAAGGATGTAAACCCCTATTGGTATAAGTTCACCTGCTTTCAATCCGGTTCCCTTGGTTTGCTTATCACGCCCCGGAATCTTTCAGATGATTACGACTGGGAACTGTACGATGTAACAAATGCTAATCCCGACGATGTTTATTCAAACGGCGCCCTTGCAATAGCCAGCAACTGGAGCGGAGAGGTGGGACTTACAGGAGCTTCTGCCGCGGGCACTACCTTATGGTCCTGCGCCGGTAACGGTCAGCCTCTGTTCACCAGCAGGCCCGCGTTGATAGCAGGCCATAGTTACCTGCTGATGGTAAGCCATTTTACGTCTTCGCAAAGTGGTTACAGTCTTGAATTCAAAGGCGGCACCGCAGTGATCACAGACCCCAATATCCCGCACCTGCAGAAAGCTACCCCTAATTGCGGAGGAAACGTAATTACCATTAAGCTGAACAAGAAAATAAAATGCAGCAGCCTTGCAGCAAACGGATCAGACTTTGTTATTTCGCCCGCAACTGCTTTGCCGGTTGCGGCTGTAGGAATAAACTGCGGATCTAATTTCGATACAGATTCAATACAGCTTCAGCTAAACGGGTTTCTTACAGCGGGCACTTATTCAGTGCAGGTAAAACAGGGAACAGATGCAAACACCTTGCTGGATTATTGCAACAATGCGGTTCCTTTAACGGACGTTGCAAGCTTCTCGGTGCAGCCTTCGGCCCCAGTTCCCCTGGACAGCCTTACGGCCTTGAGCTGTGCGCCATCTACACTGCAGTTGGTATTCAGCAGGCCTGTGGTTTGCTCGAGCATTGCAGCAGATGGAAGCGATTTTGCAGTGAATGGCACTTACCCTGTAAACATATCATCAGTAACAGGAAGTTGCGCAGGCGGAATTACAAACTCCATCACCATTACACTATCACAGCCTTTGCAACAGGCAGGCACATTTACTATTCGCTTGCTAACAGGAAGTGATGGCAATACAATATTGAACGATTGCGGCATCGAAACACCTGCAGGCGCTTCGATTGTTTTCCAGGTAAAGGATACCGTGAACGCTGATTTTACATACAACATTCAATACGGCTGCAATACAGATGTAATAAACTTTTCTCATGCGGGTGGCAATGGCGTGAACAAATGGTCGTGGATACTCGATGATGGATTCACAAGCGGTGATCAAAATCCGCAGGCAGCTTATGCTGTTTTTGATACCAAGAACATACAGCTCATTGCAACAAATGGTTTTTGCAGCGATACAGCGCGCACAAGCATTGTGCTCGATAATTTTCTTAAAGCAGATTTTTCTGTGCTTGAAGATAATTGTCCATTGGAGCCTGTTGTATTCACGACCAATTCACTTGGACGAATTGTAAGTCATGAGTGGGATTTTGGTGATGGCGGTTTTGGTTCAGGTTCTGCTATTACACATTTGTTTACACGTCCAACAAGAGAAACTATTTATACCGTTCGATATACTGTAGCAGACAGCTTTGGCTGTCGTAAGACGATACAAAAACCAGTGAAAGTTTTCAGCAGCTGCACTATTGCAGTGCCCAACGCATTCACGCCTAATGGCGACCGCATCAATCCATTGCTCTATCCTTTAAATGCTGTGAAGGCAGATCAGCTTGAATTTACTGTGTACAACCGTTGGGGACAAATGGTATTCCGCACTACTACCTGGAAACGCGGATGGGACGGCACGTTAAATGGCCGGCCTCAGCCCTCTGGAACTTATGTGTGGACATTACGCTATGTAAACCGTGATACGGGAAAGCGGGTTGAGCAGAAGGGATATACGGTTTTGATACGTTGAGTTCAGTTTCGGGTTTAAGGTTTCGGGTTTAAAGTTCTTCTCCGTAAAAAGTTCGCTATTCATAAACAACATCAGAATTTGTGAACCTTAAACCCGAAACCTTAAACCCGAAACATTCGACCCAAACTATCTTCCTTTCCACATAATTAACTTCACCTTACGAACGTTTTAATATTTCCACAACCTGTGTATAAGTAACTTTGAAATAGTCCAATCCTGATTGGTTATATTTGGAAACAAAGGATTGGGTAGTAGTATCAGCATTCAGATACTGCATTAGTGAAACTAAAATTGAAAGGAATTGACAGAAACAATAATCAACCTTGAAACCGTTAACCCTATCGAGTTCTTCGGAGTGAATAACGGCAAACTTGATCTTCTTAAGAAGAAATTTCCACTGTTAAAGATATTATCCCGCGGTACCCAGGTAAAACTCAGCGGCGCCCCTGAACAGGTAGAAAACGCCAAAGAAAAAATTGATCTGATCGTGCAATATCTTGAACGAAACGGGCACTTGAGCGAGAATTATTTCGAGCAGATACTCGGAGGAGATGATGCCGAAACGGTGGACCATTTCATTGACCGTAATCCGAACGATGTTCTCGTTTTCGGACCCAACGGCAAAACCGTTCGCGCCAGAACTGCCAACCAGAAAAAGCTGGTGACCATGGCGGAAAAGAACGACATCGTTTTCGCCATCGGGCCCGCCGGTACCGGTAAAACCTACACCGCAGTAGCCATGGCTGTTCGCGCTCTCAAAAACAAAGTGGTTAAAAAGATCATTCTTACAAGGCCTGCTGTTGAAGCGGGTGAAAGCCTCGGTTTCTTGCCCGGCGATCTGAAAGAAAAGATAGATCCATACCTGCGCCCGCTGTACGATGCGCTGGACGACATGATACCGGCCGATAAGCTCGGCTATTACATGAGCACCCGCACCATCGAGATAGCGCCGCTGGCTTATATGCGCGGCCGTACGCTTGATAATGCATTCATCATATTGGACGAAGCGCAGAACGCTACCGACCTGCAGCTTAAAATGTTCCTGACACGCATCGGCTCCAGTGCCAAGGCCATTATTACGGGCGACGTAACCCAGATCGACCTTCCGAAAAATCAGCGGAGCGGCCTGGAAAAAGCTTCACGGATATTGCGCAACATCGATGGCATAGCACACATCGAGCTGGATGAAGAAGACGTAGTGCGTCACCGCCTCGTGAAAGCCATCCTGCGTGCGTATGATAAGGAGCACCGTGAACACGAAAAAGACCGCACCGATCACCGGGATCAACACCGGCAATAACAATCTCTTTAAAGGCGTCTTCGGACGCCTTATTTATTTCTTTAAGTTTGCACCAAATCGACTGCATGACGAAACGATTCCTGCTATGTAGCCTCGCCATTGCTTTTGTTGTTGCCTGCAATACTCCATCGGCTTACACAAAAGCCGAAGATGCCCAGGATGCCGGCCGCGAATTCATCCGCGCCTCTCTCGACGGCAATTACGATAAGGCGAAATTTTACATGCTGAAAGATGAAGACAACATGATGATGCTCGATAACTGGAGAACGGGGTACAACAAATACCCGCAGGACAGTGTCCGCGGTTTTAAGAATGCCGACATCAGGCCGATCAACATTGTGGCCGAGAACGACTCTACCACCCTCTACACTTACTCAAACACTTATACAAAAGATACTACCACGTTAAAAATAGTGCGCTGGAACAATGAGTGGTTGGTAGATTTTAAATCGCTTATTGCACAGTGATGCTGCTGAAAAACTTTTTGCTCGTTGGCCTGGGCGGCATGGCAGGCTCCATGTTGCGTTACGGCGTTTACCTGCTTATTAAACCGGGTGTGTTTCCCTGGGCTACATTTACCGTGAATATTGCAGGCAGCCTGCTCATTGGCCTGTTGATGGGCTATAGCGTACGCCTGCAGTCGCCGCAAAACATGCAACTGTTGCTGGCCACTGGCCTCTGTGGTGGCTTCACTACTTTTTCAGCTTTTTCTGCAGACAATGTGGTTTTGCTGAAAGACGGACGCATTGCTGCTTTCTTTCTTTACGCCGCTGCCAGCATTTTGATTGGCTTGCTG
>JBAVMD010000631.1:0-2862 GCA_049689695.1 Chitinophagaceae bacterium
CTGCTGCACATGCGTGGTCTGCTTCTGTGAGAAAACGGTTACGGATACCGTGATAATAACGATCAATAAAGCAATTCTTTTTTTCATATAGCTTAATTCACCCATTGTTTTCGTATCGAAAAATCGCCGAAAGTTTCGTTGTTTATTTTTTCACTTTTAAAAATTCCAAATAACTCGTCGAGTTCCTGCAAAATGGCAGTTTCATCTAATTGCTCACGGTATAAGCTGTTCAGCCGCTCTCCATGCCGGTCTCCGCCGAGATGAACATTGTACCTTCCATAAGCAGTGCCCACAAAGCCGATCTCCGCTACATAAGGCCTGGCGCAACCATTGGGGCATCCTGTCATTCTTATAATGATATCTTCATCGCTCAACTCATGCTTCGCAAGCAATGGTTCTATTTTTGAAATAAGTTCAGGCAGGTAACGTTGCCCTTCTGCCAAAGCAAGCGGACAAGTGCTCAGCGCAACGCAGGCCATGGAGTTTTTTCTTATAACAGAAGAGCCTTCTGTATGGCCTATGATGTTACACTGCTGAAGAATGTTGTCGATCGCATCTTTGTACTCCGGTTGAATATCGCTCAGGATCACATTCTGGTTGCAGGTAAACCTGAAATTGGCCTTGCCTGTTTTTGCAACTTCCAGCAAGGCAGTTTTTAAAGAAGCGTGTTCATCGTCGAGTATCCGGCCATTCTCTACAAACAGTGTGTAATACCACAATCCTTCGCTGTTCTGGTGCCATCCGAAATAATCCCTGCGTTCAGTGAATGTATAAGGCTTTGCTGCTTCCAGTTTAAAACCAACCCTTCTTTCCAGTTCTTCGCGGAACCAATCCACTCCATATTGATCGATGGTATATTTAAGCCGTGCGAGCTTACGATCGCTGCGGTTGCCGTAATCACGTTGAATGGTCAGAATTTCGTAGATCGCTTTCAATGTTTTTTCTTCGCTGTCTACAAAACCGAGCATAGAAGCAAGTCTTGCATATGTATCTGGATTGCCATGAGTAGTTGACAGTCCGCCGCCGGCTGCAATGTTAAAACCTTTGAGCTCGCCGTTTTCAATGATGGCGATCAAGCCGATATCATTTGCAAAAACATCTACATCATTATTCGATGGAATAGCGATGGCTATTTTGAACTTGCGCGGCAGGTACCGGTCCTGGTACAATGGATCTTCTTCGTCTTTTTTATCTGCTATTTTTTCCTCATCAAGCCAGATCTCGTAATATGCTTTTGTTTTGGGCATCAGCATCTCGCTGATCTTTTCAGCATACGCAAAAACTTTTTCATGAAGCGGCGATTGTTTAGGATGAGAGCTGCACACTACATTGCGATTGATGTCGCCGCAGGTGGCTATCGAATCCAGGTTAGCCTGGTTGAAAGCCTGGATGGTAGGCTTGATATGAGATTTAAAAAGACCATGCAATTGAAGGGTTTGCCGGGTGGTAATTTTAATAACACCTGTTGAATGTTCGCCTGCAATATGATGCGTGGCTATCCATTGTTCAGGCGTTAAAAATCCGCCCGGCAGCCGAAGCCTGATCATGAAAGTATACAGGCGTTCCAGTTTTTTTTCTGCGCGCTCATCACGGCGGTCACGATCATCCTGCTGGTACATGCCGTGAAATTTGATCACAGCCTGATCATCATCGCTGATAGCGCCGGTCACTACGTTCTGCAGACTTTGCACAATAGTACCACGCAAGCCATCGCTTTCCTGCTTTATTTTTTCTACCGGCGATAAGTTTTGCATAATTTGAAAATTAGAAAATAGCTCAATAACTCAATTGAAAATATATTTTTGAAATTCCTCAATTGCGCCATTGAGAAATTTTCAAATTTGCACATTAATACACATCTTTCAAATACCTTCCTTCTTCTTTCAACCGTCCTAAATATTCTTCTGCCTCTGCAACAGAATAACCGCCATGTTTTTGAATGATGTATAACAATGTATTCTCAACATCCACACTCATCGGGTCTTTTGCTCCGCAGACATATATATAAGCGCCGGACTGCAGCCATTCAAAAAATGCCGCACCCTGCTCCATCATTTTATGCTGCACATATATCTTCTCTTGTTGATCTCTTGAAAAAGCGAGATTCACCCGCGTGAGCAAGCCAGTCTGCTCCCAGTTCTGAACCTCTGTCTGGTATAAAAAATCAGAAACAAAATGCCTGTCGCCAAAGAACAGCCAATTGCGTCCGCGTGCACCGCTTGCATCGCGTTCTGCAAGAAAAGAACGGAAAGGTGCGATACCGGTACCAGGCCCGATCATGATCACATCCTTATCTTCAGCAGGCAGTCTGAACTGATCATTGCGGTGAACATAAAAATGAATCTGCGTATCTGCGGAAAGGCATGATAAATAATCCGAGCACAATCCATATTTTAATTCTTCATTCACCGTGAATAAATCTTTAGCCACGGTCACATGTATTTCACCTTCATGCGCCAGCGGCGAAGAAGAAATGGAATACAATCTCGGCGCGATGGGTTCCAGTATCTTAATAACTTCTTCAAATTGGCCGACGTGATTGACCGGGTATATTTTCAGCAGGTCATGCAACCCCATGCGCATGGCAGGAATATCCTGCTGAACAATGGATGCATATTGCTGAATCACCCTTTCAGGCAGGTGAACCAGGTTCAATTTCTTTTTAAGAAGATGAGCGAGGGGAGCGGCTTCATTTTTATGCGTGAAAGACGCATCTGCCGGAATGCCGCCCAGTTCTACCACAGCTTCAACCAGTGAAAGCGGGTTTTCCGGAACGATGCCGATAGAATCCCCTGGTTCATAAACAGCTTCTGTGCTTATTTCGATGTGATGCGTTTGTTTATCAGAACCACGATCATTGAG
>JBAVMD010000632.1:0-10938 GCA_049689695.1 Chitinophagaceae bacterium
GGTCAATAAAGATTAGTTTATTGCTGGTTGCCCGAAGCCAGTGCAGATTGCGTTGCGCCACGTTTTTTTACGCCTGTGATCAATAATTGCCAGGATGCATCGAAGAATTGTAAATGCTGTTGATTGCCCGACGTAAGCATTACGCTTTGCACATAAGTTCCGCAATCGAACATATTCAGTTCTACGTAAAAAGCAGCTCCGCTGGTTCTGTCGGTAACTTCTGCACCGAAAGATAAAACCGTTCCTGTGCTGGTACTCTTAGGCTGGGGGTTGGGCTTAACAGTGGTCTGGTAAGATGCAAGCACCACATCGCTCCATTCTTTCAGGAAGGTGGCATGTTTATCTGTAGAAGGTTGTTGCGGATTGATCACCATCTGGCAAAAGCCATGGTGGCTATCGTAAGCTGTGAGCTGTGTATAAAACGATTGCTTATTAATTTGCCAGCCTGCGGGTATTTTTAAGACGATGTTGTCCAGGCTATCTATGGTTTGCGCCTGCAGCGATAATGTAATGAGCAATGCTGCGCAAAGGGCGATGGTTTTCATGTATATTGGTTTTAACTAAGCGGAAACTGCTTTAAAAATAATCTTTTCACTTCAAATCTCATAGCGTCTGCTCAGATAAGCGCGGCGCGCTTATTGTACCGGTTTTTGTAATCGATAGGAGATAAGCCTGTGATCTTTTTAAAGATGGTCCTGAACGATTTATTGTCTGAATAACCCACTTCGTACATCACTTCATTGATGTTCTTCCTGCTGTTCTCTAACTGTTTTTTGGCAGCCTCTATTTTAACGCGCTGAATGTATTCAACAGGCGTGTTATTAGTGGCTTTTTTAAACCTCCTTTCAAAATGACGGCGGCCAATGGCAAACCTGGTAGCCAGTTCTTCCACTGAAATTTTTTCAGTTACATTTTTTTCGATGTATTCCTGCGCTTCTTTTATGGGTTCGTCCTCATGTTTCTTCTGACCGGTGAACATGATGAAGGGCGACTGGCTTTTACGATCGATCTCTATGGCAAAGAACTTGGAAGCAAGAATGGCCAATTCGCGATTGGTATATTTTTCAACAAGGTGTAATAAAAGGTTCCAGTAAGAACTGGCGCCTCCGCTGGAATACAATCCATCTTCATCTGTAATGATGCGGTCATCAACCAGTTCAATATCCGAAAACATTTCCCTGAACTCGTTGGCATAGATCCAATGCGTAGAGCATTTTTTTCCCGCCAATAAACCTGTAGAAGCCAGCAGAAAGGCGCCAATGCAGAGGCTTGCCACTTCTGCTCCTTTGCGGTGATGCTTTATGATCCATGGAATAAACGCCTCGTTCATTTTAATCGCTCCCTTCATATCACCGCTGAGTGCGGGTATAAAAATGAGGTCAGTGTGCTTCACTTCATTTATCAGCACATCGGTATGTACTGTAAACGTGCCCTGGTTCAGTGGAACTTCTTTTGAAAGCCCTACCAGTTGTACGATAAATGCGGGAGGATGACCGGCCTGCTTCAGAAAATCATTCACCGCGGTGAACATGTATCGTGGGTCGGTAACACTTGCCAGTACCGTTTCATTTGGAACAAGGATCGATATGTGTTTCATCCGGGATGTTGTTTGTGCTGGTCAAATTTAGAAAATCTGACAGACTATTTCTATGCAGATGTCGTGATCTGCCCCTTAATTTGTCGCAATCGCACTCCCTCGGCCCCGGCTCATAAAATTAGCTTTGTACCGGAATGGACTCTAAATAAACCAAACCGATGCGAAAAGTAATTGTGTCCATGAATATTACGCTGGATGGCTTTATGGCCGGGCCAAACTGTGAGCTTGACTGGCATTTCAACTATTGGAATGAAGAAATGGCTGAATACGCCAGCTACCAGCTGAGCCATGCCGATACGATACTTTTAGGCCGCGTCACCTACAACGCAATGGCAAAATACTGGACGGCCGTAACTATGAGCGCTGTTGCGCCGCGGCAGGACCTTGCATTTGCGGGGATGATGAACAACTACCATAAAATCGTTTTTTCGAAAACGATGGAAAAAGCGGAATGGAACAATTCGCGGCTGGTGAAAAATAACATAAGTAAAGAGATCATGCAATTGAAGCGGCAGCCGGGTAAGGATATGATCATTTACGGAAGTGGCAGTGTTGTATCAACGCTCATGCGTTCTGACCTGGTGGATGAATATGTGCTTTGGATTCATCCTGTTGTTCTGGGTAAGGGAAAAAACCTGTTCAAAAGTCAGCATGATATGCATGCATTAAGATTAATAGAAGTAAAGTCTTTTAGTTCCGGAGTGATCATACTTAGTTATGAGAAGCTGCCGGATTAAAATTGCATAGTGGAGATTACAATTTTGATAAGGGGTTTTCAAAATAATACTTTTGGTATTATCTTACTTCCATGTTCCGGTCGGCGAACCCCCTTAACCTTTTGCTGCGAATAACGCTTTTGCTTTTTGTGGCTAGCTCCGCCTATGCGCAGCCGGTGCGCCAACCCGCTGGGCGTTCTGTTACAAAGGATTCAGTCAGCTTCACACGCACCTTGCAGCAGCCCCTTGCTCCGGAGATCTGCGATAACAACCTGGACGACGATAATAACGGCTTAGCTGATCTGAAAGATTTTGCATGCTATTACAGTTCCATCAACACCGATTGCCAGGTAAGCAGGATCGTATGGGCGGCTACATCACAGGGACTTATATGGGCGGATGTAGAAACCGGCATCGAACGCAGAGTGGGCAACATGAACAATGTGGTTATGGCCGATCTCGCCTGGTCATCTGCCGGAAAATTATATGGAGTAGGCCTTTCTGACGGCGACATCTGGGAGATCGATCCATATACTTCAAACACACAATTCGTTTCCTCCATCCCTGGCTACTATGCCGCCAATGCAATGACAGCCGATGGCTCGGGCAATCTTTATTTCGCAGCATTCAGCACTCTTACGCATCATGTTATCAGGCTGAATATCGTCACCCAACAAGTTACTGTAGTGGCAAATCTCTACCAGGCAGGTGTTACCAGTGCCGGAGATCTTACTTTCCTTGGCGGATTTCTTTATCTCTCCTGCCAGGGCAGTCAAATGGCTAAGATCAATGTGGCCACCGGCAACGTGCAGGTTATACCCAGCACCTTTAATACCAGCAATGGCTTTGGAATGATAACCATGGGCGATGGATTTCTTTACCTTTCTAATGGCAACAAGCTTTATAAAATGGACCCGGCAACTATGGATGCAGAGCTAACGCCTTATTACACTTATACCACGCCTGCTTCCTCTATTTTAGGACTTTCAAATTATACTGAGCAATGTAATGCGCCCGGTTGCAAGGCTGCACTTAAGATAAATGTTTTATCGCCACAGCCATTCTGTTCTTCAACCGGCGTTGCATTAAAAGGGGAAGGAAAAGGAATTACAGGTGCTGCTGAATACAAGTGGACATTTCCTGATGGCACCACGCAAATAAGCGATACGCTCACGGCAAAAATAAAAGGAGTATACAAGCTGCGCTATCATTCAGTGCCTGATACCTGCGGTGCGGACGATACTATTTATCTCGATATAAAAAAACCTGCGCTGGCCAACCTCGGCAACGATACTATTATTTGCGAAGGCAGCCAGGTAAGACTTTCACAGAAAGATACTTCAGGTATTGCAAGCTATCTTTGGCAGGATGGAAGCACACAATATTATTTTGATGCAACACAGCCCGGTATTTACAGCGTGCGTATTACAAATGCATGCGGAACTTCTGTTGACGAAGTGAATGTATTTGCTGCCACCAAACCCAAGGTAGACCTGGGCAAAGATTCTGCTATATGCCCGGGCACTTCAATTAAACTTTATAACCTCGACGGGCGCAAAACCGGGGAAAGCTACAATTGGTCGAATGGTTTAAAAACCGATACTATCGCGGTAAATGCAAAGGGTATATATTGGCTTGATGCATCAAGCGCTTGCGGTATCACAAGAGATTCGATCATCATCTCATTAAAAGATTCCTGCGTGTGTGCGCCTTTCTATGCTTCAATTGATCTTGGTGCAGATAAGCTGATCTGCAGTTATGAAACCGCTTTGTTGAAAAACAACCTGCACAATCCCGCCTTCCGGTATACCTGGCAGAACGGAAGCGCCGCTAATAATTTTACAGCAAAGCAGGCAGGAATTTATTGGGTTGATGCAAGCACTTATTGCGGAACGGTACGGGACAGCATTGTTGTTGCTTTAAAAACAAACGGGTGTGAACGAAGGGTTTCTGTGCCTTCGGCATTTTCTCCTAATAACGACAGGAATAATGAAGTGTTCAAACCCGTGGTTACCGGTGTTCCCCTTCAATATGAATTTGTGGTTTACAACCGGTGGGGACAGATAGTGTTCAGAACAAATGATCCCGGTCGGGGCTGGGATGGTTCGATCCGCGGAGCAAAGCAGGATTCAAATGTTTTTGTCTGGACCTGTGCATATCAGTTCAGCCAGGAAGAGCGAAAGTTTGATAAGGGAACCGTGGTACTGATACGATAATTCAGATGCTTGCAGCCTGCTCAACAACATTTATCTGCTGTGGTTTTTTTCTGCGCTGCTTCAGCTTATTTATCCATATCAGGGTTCCTGTAATGGGTAATGAAGTGGCTATAAGGCAGGCCAGAAAGTAAAGTATCTTGGTGAACGTTCCATATACATTCCCTACATGAATGGCTTTGATAGAACCACCAATACGTTCATTAAAAGGTTTCTTCCTGAATATATCCGCTTTCTTCACACTTGCAGTTGCTGCATCCAGTGTAAGGCGATCAGCTGCTGCAGGCGCAAAGAACCCGCGCTTGTTTTTACTGACCATTACAGCGGGTGAACTTTCTGAAGGAAAGCTGATGGTATAATCACCTTTGTAGGGCAATACGCTGTCGGCGCACCGTACATAATCCTGCACAGCAAGCAAAGCGACCGTATCGGTTGATTTCTTCTCAGATTTCTCCTTATTCCCTTTTTTTTCTTTTGGCTGCTCAGGCTTATAAGTGCCTAAAGTTTGCTGCATGCCTTTGCGATACCAGGTAAAAGACCATTGCGGTCCGGTAAGCCCCATCAACAATAAAAAGATAAGGGAATAAAAGGCGAGGGTATTGTGCAGGTCGTGGTTAACCCGCTTCCAGTTGGCGTTGAACTTTATCTTCAAACCCTGTTTCCAGTTTTTGATCTTGCGCGGGAACCAGATAAGCAATCCCGTAATGCAGCCCAGTGTGAAAAGAATGGTAGCCCAGCCGGTAATGGCGCTGCCCAACTCCCGTTTGCCAATTTTGTCCAGCAGCAGCCAGCGGTGCAGGCTGAACATATTGGCCATGAATGCTTTAGTGCGTGTTTTTTCTAATGACGTGCCGGTAATGCCTCCTGTATATGGGTTCACGTAATAAGTGGTGCCCCGTGTGCTGTCGCCCGGTTTTTTTACCTGGAACTGGTAAGTTCTGGCGGGTTCTGAAGGTATCATCACACTGCTTACAACACCCCCGGTTGAATCTTTGATCCTTTGAATAAGAGAATCGGCAGGTATGCGGGTTGCGCCCTGCGGCACAGTTACCTGGTATAAATGAGGGGCCGACCATTCAGTAAGCTCGGTATTCCACACGTATACGGTTCCGCTGAAACAGATGGCAATGACAATCAAGCCACTGGATAGCCCCAACCATAAATGAACATCCATAAAAAACTTCCGCATGCTCGGCCAGGAAAGGCGGGTTTGCATAGGGCGCAAAAATCAGTTGCCACGCGCTTATTCATTTACGAATGCGGGAAAGAGATTGTGCGATGAGGAATATTTAACTATTTATGATAGAAGAAGAAGCACGGATTGGAAGAAGGATTTGGGGATTACACGGATTAAGAATTCGGGCGAAACATTATATACAGTATGGAAAAATTTTTCTTATCCGTGTAATCCTCAAATCCTTCTTCCAATCCGTGATCTCTCTTATTCCCGATGACGTAAGCCGATTTTCCCGATCTGGCATCTTTATCTTTTTGATATGGAATTCTTTTGCAGTGGAAAAATTACACAAAAGATGAAAAAAATATACCTCGCGGCGCTGATCATGATGGCCTCAACTGCAGCTATGGCGCAGAATGGAAATATCACCGGGAAAGTGACTACTGCAGACGGACAGCCTGCGCCTTATGTAACTATAGTAATTAAAGAACTGCAAACTGCAACCATTAGCGATGAAGAAGGCATTTTCCGCATCGCCCATCTCAAGCAGGGAACCTATACTATTGCAGCTTCTCACGTAGGGCTTTCGGCAAAAGAATATTCTGTTGCCGTAGGTACAAATGGTAACAGCACCATCAATATAGCGCTCACTGAAACTTCGCGCCAGCTTGACCAGGTAATTGTAAATGGTAAGCGCGGCTTGAACGCCAGGCAGGCTGCCATCGGAAAGATAGCAATTGATCCGCTGGACCTGCCGCAAAGCATAAGCGTAGTGAATGCTCCGCTTATCCGTCAACAGCAGGCACAACGCCTGAGCGATGTTATTAAAAATGTGAATGGCGTTTATCTCGCTGGTGCAAGAGCAAGCACGCAGGAAACATTCTATGCACGCGGATATAATTTAGGAAGCAACAATCTTTTCAGGAACGGCTCGCGCATCAACACCGGCGCCATGCCCGAAATAAGCTCGCTGGAAAAAGTGGAAGTATTAAAAGGAAGCGCTGCCATCCTGTACGGCAATGTAGCCCCGGGCGGTATTATAAATATGGTGAGCAAGCAGCCTAAGTTCAATTGGGGAGGAGAGGTTTCTATGCGTGCCGGCAGCTATAATCTTTACAAGCCCGCAATAGATGTTTACGGTCCCATCACCGGCAGCATTGCATTCCGCATCAATGGTACTTATGAAACCGCTGAAAGCTTTCGTGATGTAGTGAGCAGTGAACGGTTCTACATCAATCCTTCGCTGTTGTTTAAGATAGGCAGAAAAACAGACCTGCTCGTGCAGGGCGATTACCTGCGCCATGAGTTCACGCCTGATTTCGGGATAGGATCATTAAACAACAGCATCATTACACCCGTATCACGAAATACATTTTTTGGTGCGCCCTGGCAATACGCAAAAACTGATCAGTCTACAACAGGTTTTACGCTAAAGCATGAATTGAACAACAACTGGACCATCAACCTCACCGGCAGCTACCAGCATTACAAACGCGATTATTTTTCTACTGAACGCATTCAGGCTGCGGCAAACGGTGATTGGACAAGACCGCTCGGCAGAAGCAATACGGCAGAGAATTATTATATCGCACAGGCAGATCTTACTGGTAAATTTCATACAGGCAAGATCGCGCATACGCTGCTGGCAGGCATGGATGCAGAACGTTATCTCACCACAGCCTACACTTACAGCTTTCCTGCTACTTATGATGTTATTAACCTGCTGGATCCCGGCAAATACACACCACGCACAGATATGCCCGTATCAACTGCCTTGCGTTATACAGAAACTCCTGTTGTACGCGTAGGTGCATACATTCAGGACCTTATAAGTATTTCAGAAAAAATAAAACTGCTGGCAGGCGTGCGCTGGTCTTTGCAGGAAGCAAAGCGTGTAGATACTGTTTTCCTTGCTACCAACAATAAAAACTCCGGCGGCATAATTAAAACCGATAAGGCATTTACTCCGCGTGTTGGATTGGTATATAAACCAATTAAAAGCACTTCAGTGTTTGCGAGCTATGCCAATAGCTTTAGTGTGAACAACGGCACAGATGTTTATGGTAATGCACTGGCTCCATCTATGATCGATCAATTTGAAGTGGGGGTTAAAAATGATCTGATGAAAGGAAATTTATCGATCAACCTTACAGCTTACCGCATCATCAACAATAACCTTGCACAAACTGCGCAGTTTGCCGCTGATGGTGTTACGCCAAATAATAATACAGCGCTTAAAGAGCTTACAGGTGAAACCACAAGCGATGGCTTTGAAGTAGATATTGCAGGCCGCCCTCTTAAAGGCCTTGATGTTACGGCCGGCTATAGCTACAATTACATGCGTTACACGCAAACGCCTGATGCAAAAGGAAACTTTGTAGAAGACGAACGTCTGGTGAACAGCCCGGCGCATACTGCAAACGCCAGTGTATTTTATTGCATAAAAGCTTTCAGGGCGGGTGTTACTTATAATTATGTTGGAGAAAGAGTAGGCGGATGGAACAATACCATCGGGCAGGCTCAGAATTACGACCGCCGCATACCATTGAAAGGATTTTCTATGATAGATATCACAGCAGGGTATACTTATAAAAAATTATCCCTGCTTGCAAAGCTGTCTAACGTTACCAATACTTTCAATTACTATGTTCACGAGAACTACAGTGTGAATCCTATTCCTCCCACGCAGATTGTGGCAACAGTGGCGTATAAGTTTTGAGTTACAAAAAGAACTCCTCCGAAATTATCTTACCATCTTTCACTTTATAAACACAAAGCTCCGTCATATTCCAATGGCTCTTGTCTTTCATGGTCACATCCATGTGCATAGTGCAGGTAAAGGAATTGTCGGCCACCAGGGGTTCAGATACATCCAATGCATGCATGGTATCTACCATACCATGAAAAACTTCACCTTTTTTAAGAATAGCAGGCAGGCCTTTTGTTTCCTGTTCAAATTCGGGGGTTGCATAAGGCTCTTTGCTTACGGCGTCGTCTGCAAAAAGTTCTTTCTGGGCGGCTTCAAAGTTTCCCTGGCGGCATAGCTCTACCAGGCGATTGGCAGTTTCTTGGGTTGTCATAGCTTTTTTTCTTAAAGCTACAGGAAAAACAGAACACAAATTTTACTATTGCTTCACCAGCTTGTCTGTACTGATAACAATGTTTTCGCTAAGAACTTCTATAAAATAGGTGCCGGGCAGAAGTGTTCCGATCTCGTTTATTTCAAACTGGTTCAGGCCCGCTTCTGCCGTCAGGTTTTTAACAACCATGCTCAAACCTGCAACTGATCTTACCCGAACGGTTATCGGCTGTTTGTTGGCTGCTTTATAATTGACAACAGCTTTGCCTTTGGTTGGATTTGGGAAAACAGCAACCGATGAGGTTTGATTTTCGGTGTTCCTAATCAGCCTTACTTCTGTATACTTTACTGCGCCATTTATAGTGCTCATTCCTTTAATTCTATAAGATACGTATGGCTGATGCATGTCAGCAGTTGCATCGGGATAAGCATAATCACCGCCGGTACTTGACGTAAGCGTACCAATGCCGGTGAAGCTTGTGTTATCATAGCTTCTCTGAATTTCAAACTGCATGCCTGCTTCGTATTCGGCTGACCAGTACAACACCGGTTGCTGTTGCACCAGCTTTGCGTAGAAATAATTCCATTTTACAGGCAGTAAGACCATTCCGTCCCTATATGCCTGGGAACAACCCGGAAAAAGCTGCAGGCTGTCTGGTGCGGGAAAAGAACGATAAACCGCATTGGGCCTTACAGTTCCCCATTGATTGTCGAAAACATTGCTTGCATTGGAACGTGTAACATCAAATATTTTTATGGTATCGGTTGTTACCCCGGTAATGCCAACGGAAGCGTGTGAGCCCAGCGTGGTTTGCCCGGTGGCATAAAAAAAGCCTGATCCTGTAATGGTAGAATAGTTCGTGAATGTTGCAGTTCTCAATTTGGCGCCTGTGGCGCTTATAAAGCTTCCTGAATTGTTGAAAGCGTCTGCGGCAGTGTTGGTAGTTCCTGCCCAAACAAGCCCGCTATTCTGAAAAGTGCCGTAATTGTTGATAGGGCCGCTGGTGATAAGCTTACAACTATTGGTGTACGTAAGTCCTGATCCCACTGAGAACGTTCCAAGTGGGGTGATCTGGCCGGTGTTACTTATTTGTCCACCCCAGTAATTAAGATTGCCTTCAATATTAATGATGTTCTCGTTGATCAATTGCCCCTGGTTGCTCAGATTTCCTGTAACGCCTATCACACCCTTGTTGTTAATTCTTGCGGTAGAGCTGTAAAGGTTCAGTGAACCCGTCATATTGATCAGGCCAAGATTATTGATGGTAGTATTGTCATTCAGCGAAAGATTGCCGTTTACTGTAAGCAATGAATTGGAAAAATTCTCAAACTTCTTTAAAGCGCCGCTGTAGAAGCTCATATCTCCCTGTACAATTACAGATCCGTAATTATCCACCGAAAACCCTGCTCCGATGCCCATTGCGCTGAACTGGCATCTGCCGTTGTTAATGATCTTGCCTGCAGGCGCCCAGATATTGATCACCTGCGGAACAAAATTGGCATTTGGCGCTACAATAATAATTGCACCAGCCGGCAGGCTTGTTATAACACCGGTAAAAGTTCCCTGGGCAATGCGCAAAGTATCCCCACTGTTCAGGTTATAGGCAGCAAACGTTCCGTTATTAATATAATTGGTAGCCCTGGTAAAACCTGCAGATAGCAGGAGGCCTAATGAGAGAAATAGGGTAGAGGTGGTTTTCATTGGTCTTTCTGCTTTAGGAATATCCATTTAGACATTCAGGGTTAGGATATTTAGACAAGGCTATAAGTTTACCTACACTTTTCTACATATAAACTCTTAGCAGAACAAAAGTAGCAGGTGAAATCTGCAGATGCAAGGGGGTGCAACACGAACGATTGTTTATTGATCTGGAACAAGTTGACAATTTGGGTTAAACAATTGATTGTGTGTAATATTCACACAAATGAGATGGAATTAAATGATCTTATCCCAAAACCGGAATGTTCGGCACCGCTTGTTGTGGTACATTATGATTAAATTTAGAATATTACCAAAGCGTATTCCCTAAATGAGATGCGTACTGCCATGGAAAAAACCATTTTCATTTCATACAGTCATAAAGACAAGCGGTTCGTTGAATCGATTGAACGTGATTTAAAACCATTGAACCTGAAATTTGTCCGGGATGAGCATG
>JBAVMD010000633.1:0-3535 GCA_049689695.1 Chitinophagaceae bacterium
CTAAAGATCACCTCTACCATGCCGGAAATTAAGCGGCATGGAAATTTCATAGATATAAGCTGAATAGAAGTGCTGACATAATGTTGCAGCCTGTGTGAAAAAAACTTCCCACAGGTTGTTGATTCATGTGTATTTGCAACTGGCATAAAAGTTGAAATATTCCCTTGCGCTTATTCCTTATCCGCTGGACTTCTCTCCATCCAAATTATAGTTTTATGAAGAAAACCGGCCTCACATTATGTGCCACCGTTCTCGTGGTAGTAGCTTTTCATTCATTTGGTTACCAGAAAGCCGGGTCTATATCCGGCAGCATAGTACCTGCAGACGGCGCTTTTGCCGTGTGGGCAATTCAGAGTACCGATACAGTAAGGGCCGCGCCCGCTAACGGAACTTTTTCTATCAACGCAAGAAGCGGCACCTGGAAGGTGATCATCGATGCAAAAGAACCTTACCAGGATGTGATGATGGAGAATGTTCAGGTGAGCGATGGTAAAGAGACAAGCCTCGGAGAGATAAGACTGCAAAAGTAAAAATGTAAAACGGAGCGATCGCTAACCGTTGTTTTTTCTCAACCTTTCTATCAAATCCTTTACACCTTCTGTTGCCGGCTTTTCAATGGCAGAAAGATTATACAAGCCAGAGCTATATGGGATTTTTTTATCGATGATGAATTTTGGAATTTCCCGCGCAGCATAATTCACTAACCCCGCCGCGGGATAAACTACAAGCGAAGTACCTACCACCACAAATATTTCCGCGCTCTGCGCAACAGATATAGCATTTACAATAGCCGGTACCGGCTCTTCGAACCAAACGATGGCAGGACGCAATTGCGCGCCATCATCTGCCAGGTCGCCCATCTTTATATCACTTCGGATATCGTATATCAATTCTTCGTCCGCTTCGCTGCGCATCTTGAATATTTCACCATGCAGGTGCAGCACTTTGGTTGAACCGGCGCGTTCGTGCAGGTCGTCTATATTTTGCGTGATGATGTGCACATCGTAATCGTTTTCCAATTCCGCGAGGCCGTAATGCGCAGCATTTGGCTCAGCGTCCAGCACATTCTTACGACGGTAATTATAAAACTCCAGCACCAGTTGTGGATTCTTTTTCCAGGCCCTCGGTGTAGCCACATCTTCTATATCATAACCTTCCCACAAACCATCGCTGTCGCGAAAAGTTTTTAGTCCGCTTTCCGCACTGATGCCTGCACCAGTGAGAACGACGAGTTTCTTTTTTGCCATGAGCAAATTTAAGGTTTAACGTTTAAGGTTTCGGGTTTAAGGTTCTTTAATGCATATCCGTTTATTGATGGTAACAACAGGAAGCATCTTACTATCAAAATACTCAAAACATAAGAACCTTAAACCTTAAACTTTAAACCTAAGCCTTCACTTTCGAAACTTTCCACCTCCTCACACCCAGCCATATACCGAAACCTGCAAGCAACAAGGGCCAGAGTGTAACAATACCGATAATAATATCTTTTATAAAATTCCAGCCACGTTCAAATGCATACCAGCTGCGGGTAAAGAACGAAGGATCTGTTGGCGTTTGAGCTGTTGGATTTAGTACCTGGTAAAAAGTAAGATGAATGGTGCTCATAGCCGATGCGTTGTTCAGGTAATTCACGCGGCCTGTGCCCATCTCGATCTCTTCCTGGATTGCGTTGATCTCTTCCTGCACCTTCAGAATGTCTTCCATATTCTTTGCCTGGTTCAACAGGTCGAGATAGCGTAAACGAACCTGCCGCTTTGCTTCCATGCGCGATTTGGTATCTACTACTTCACCAGTAACATCCTGTGAAGTTATTTTTCGTTCCACAATTTTGTCTTTGCCGGTGCCTGAAGAAAGAAGGGTCATAGCTTCTTCAAATTGCGCAACCGGAACTTTTACTGCAACAGTGTTCTCAAGTTTATATTCAGACTGCTGCTGATCTTCGGAAGCAATATATCCACCGGTGCGTTTCACCGATTCGCGCAGAACAGTATAGTAATTTTTGTAATCGTTCACTTCCAGGCTGAGAGTGGCGGTCTTCACGATCTTCCTGTCCCAATCTTCGTTAGTAACCGGTTGGCCTGGCGGAGTGTTTTTATTCCGTTGTGGTTGTTGCTGCTGCTGTTGATTGCCTGCGGTGGTACTGTCTGCCAAACCGTAAGCAACATCTTCGGTTTTGAAGTCAGCGCTTTGGGCTGTATCGGCATTTACGTTTTCGCGGCTGTTTTTGTCGCAGCCAAGGCAAAGCAAAAGGATTAGTGCTCCTGTGGAGATCAATGTAATTTTCATGACTATATTTATTTAGAAGAAGTTTTTTCTCTGATGCAGATATCCGGCTTATTTCACATCAGTATTGATTTTTTCTTTTATGTTTTTAAATTGAACAGTAGTGTAACGACAAGGGGGTGCATGTGCTGCTACAATGAGCAGCCTGATGAAAATATTTTTCATTGGCTAATCGTGTTTGAGAGGGAGATCAAGATATTTATACGCGGGAACAGAGAAATGTAACCCAACGGGGATGTTGGATGTTAAACGATAACTATTGGGAGATAATTATTTTTCACCTGCAAGTTCCATGATGACCTTCCATTCTTTTTCGGTAACAGGCTGAACTGATAATCTGCCTAATCTTACCAGCGCCATGTCTGCAAGACGTTTATCAGCCTTTATCTGCACAAGGCTAACAGGCTTCTTTAATCGCTTGTATGGTTTGAAGTCTACCACCACCCAGGCTTCATCGTCTGTAGTAGGATCCTGATAATGCTCTTTAGAAACTTTTGCAATGCCTACTATTTCCAGTCCTTCATTGCTGTGATAGAATAAAACCTGGTCACCTTTTTTCATTGTCTTCAAATGATTGCGCGCTGCATAATTGCGTACGCCATCCCAAAAAGTTTGTCCGTCTTTTTCAAATTGTTCCCAGGAATATTTAACGGGTTCTGATTTGATGAGCCAGTAAGACATAGTAGTTTATTTGTTTATTGGTTTATTAGTTTATTAATTTCCTGCAAATCCGTTCAATGATTTGGGGTAAACTCACTGCTCACCATTCACAATTCACATCACAAAAATACTGCGCAAATTTATCCGGCATTTTTTTGCTATTATAAATCTAAAAAGCAATCACTCTCCGTAACTGTTATTGCCTGATACGCTCAGCGTTGTTGATCCAGATGCATACACGATCATGCAACCCGGCGGGTTTATCAGCTTTTAAACCTAATTAAATTTTAATCATTAAACAAAACAGTTATGAAGATCATCAGATCAGCAATTGCCCTGCTGGCAGTTGTATTAATTTCACAGGCAGGATTTAGTCAGAAAGAAAAAACAGTACAAGTAGGTGGCGCGGCCATGTATCCATCAAAGAACATCGTGGAAAACGCCGTTAATTCAAAAGATCATACTACACTGGTAGCGGCAGTTAAAGCTGCGGGTTTGGTAGAAACTTTGCAAAGTGAAGGACCATTTACTGTATTTGCTCCTACCAATGCGGCTTTCGGTAAACTTCCTGCAGGAACAGTGGAAACAC
>JBAVMD010000634.1:0-2323 GCA_049689695.1 Chitinophagaceae bacterium
CCTTTTTTATCAGTGAACTGAACAATATGACGGGTGTATTGAGCAGAAGCAGTGGCAGCAGCAATGGTCACCAATAACGTAAGCGTTAAATATCTCTTCATAATTAAAAATAGCACAAAAAAGAAAGTATTAGTTATGCGAAAGCATATTCAGCCTGATGCTGGAACCTAAACGGTAAGCGGGATTTCCACCACTCGCCGGTTGGTATTGCAGATGTATGAAATCTTTATAGATGAGGCCGATGCCTTTTCCGTAAACTTCAACAGCAAAATTGCGTTCGCTGTAGCCTTTGGGATCGTTGGGAAAACCAAGTACTTCATCGCGTTGGTTTACGGTAACGGTATTTTCAACCGGTCCGCCTGCAGTAGTGTATTCACCGCCCACATTTTCATAGATGTAATCCCAGTCATCCATAAAACGGTAATCCCAGTCAGGATCGCTGGAGTATAGACTAATGTATTTATTGCCCTTCCAGTTGAAGCCTTCATTGATGGGCAGCTTCAGCTTCATGTAGCGGAAATTATTTTCAAGTACTTCAACAGTTTCGGTGGTAGGAGTGATCATGTAGGTCATAGACTCAACCCACGGTCCGGTGCCGGCGGCATTACGGAGGTAACGAACTACGCGCCAGCTGGGCCTTCCGAGGTTATCTGTCAGGGTTCCATCAATTTCATCCTTAGCCTGGTAACTGGTTTTTATAGTGTCCAGGTTCACAAACTTCATGGAGTCGAGCTTATAAATCACATATTTACCAACCTGCAGGCTCAGGTAATTTTCGAGGGGTTCCGAGCCGAAATCGTCCGTTTTTTTACATTGGGTGAAAAAAAGCACAATGGTCGCCAGGAAGGTAAGCCGCGTAAATATTTTCTTCATAAACAAGTATTGAGACAAAACGCTTTTCGAGTTTGAATTATTGCGGGAGAAAAAGACAGATTAGCTGATGGGATGATTAGCTAATTAGCTGATTAAGTCGTTCATTGTTAATCAGTTCAGCCAATTATAAGTCTTTTCATCAGCTTATCAACTAATCGTCACATCAGCTAATCATCACAAAACCAGGTTACCCCGCTGTATGATCCCGCCTCCTATAACATCATCTCCCTCATAAAATACGGCGCTTTGGCCGGGAGCGATGCTTTTTGCATTCTCATAAAAACGGACCCTCATTCCACCGTCTGTGGGATACAGATTGCTTAAGCTCCCTTTGTCTTTGTACCTGATCCTGGTAATAGCTTCAAACCCGGGTGTAATGCCTTCGTACTTTATCCAGTTGATGCGGCCTACCATCATTTCATTCTGCTCCAGGTCCGATTCGTCGCCCAGCACTACCGTATTGGTTTCAGGCAGTATGGCCGTTACATAGGCAGGTTTCCCCAAAGCAATATCTAATCCCTTCCGTTGTCCGATGGTATAGAAAGGATAGCCTTTATGCGCACCTAATATCTTGCCGCTCTTGTCAACAAAATACCCGCCGCTTACTTTATCTTCCAGGTTTTCAACCTTCTTTTTCAGGAAGTTGCGGTAATCGTTGTCGGGCACAAAGCAAATCTCATAGCTCTCACTTTTTTTGGCAAGCTCGGGATAGCCATAGTCCAATGCCATCTGGCGGATCTGTGGTTTGCGATAAGGTCCAAGGGGCAACAGGGTACGCTTGAGCAGGTCTTGTTGCAGTCCCCACAGCACATAGCTCTGATCTTTCAGTTCGTCTATACCGCGACTGATATAATATCTCCCATTATCATGCTGATGAACATTAGCGTAATGCCCGGTAGCAATGAATTCGCAATCGAGGGCATCGGCCCTTTTCAGCAGCGCCCTCCATTTGATATGCGTATTGCACATCACGCAGGGATTGGGGGTGCGGCCGGCCATGTATTCATCCACAAAATTTTCGATCACAAAATCGCCGAACTCGTCGCGGATATCAAGCACAAAATGCGGGAACCCATGCTGTACGGCCGCCATGCGGGCATCGTTAAAGCTGTCCAGGTTGCAGCAGCCGGTCTCTTTTTTACTGGTGCCGCTGGTAGCGTAGTCCCAGGTTTTCATGGTGATGCCTACCACCTCGTAGCCCTGGTCGTGCAGCATGAGGGAGGTGACGGTACTATCGATACCGCCGCTCATTGCAACCAGCACTTTTCCTTTACGGCTCATTTTGAGAAGAAATTAAGCTGCAAATATACAATACGGATGTGGAGTGCAGGAGCGGGGGATTAAGATTAACAGTTAAGGGGAATACAGAAGCACGGATTGAAAGAAGGATTAAAGGATTACACGGATTTGAATTGAATCAAAGCTTCATCCGTGAAATCCTTTAATCCTT
>JBAVMD010000635.1:0-7194 GCA_049689695.1 Chitinophagaceae bacterium
CTTCTGTATTCTTTGAAAAACCAAAATCATAAGCTCTTGTAAAAAATTGTTCGGCCCCGTCTATACGCCTTGCAGATAATAACTCCTGCGTTCTGATCATTCCCAGCTCAATGCCTTGTTCGTTGCCAATGAGGTTCTGGCCTCCATCGCCGCGGGTTACGGAAAGATAACCCGTTCTGTAAAGTTTTTCTTTAGACAGGTAAGTCATCAGCCGTGTATTCTCATCATCAGGATGCGCTGCTATATAAAGCACCGATCCTAAGGTGTTGAGCTTTTTAAGTTGCAGTAAAATTTCAGCGGAAGTATAAGACGGAGGGGTCTGGCCTAAGCATGTAGCAGTAAAGGCAATAAAAGCAAGCAATAGAATTCTTTGCATCAGATTGTTTTAAAGCATCAAATAGCAAATAACAAAGCTCAAAGAAAAAATAAAAGTCAAATACAAAATGTACCGCAGCTCATATTTAACACCCTCTTAGCCTCTCACTGCCCAACCAAAAACACTGCATTGCACAACAGCAGCTTTCCATTTTCCCAGAAACTGCGGAATAGTACATCATCGGCCAGGTAAATTACATTGCCGCGGCCCATGTCCTGCACGCCAAACAGCACACCATCTCTTAACCGCTCTTTTGTTTTGACGCCGGCAAATCCGCTTACATAATTGTCTTTTTTCAACACGCCCACATTCCAGCCGCCTTCTTTAATGAAATCGTAAATGTTATCATCCTGCTTGAGCGTATAATAAGTATCGCCATATCCAAATGCCAGCGGATGCGAATTGTCCAACTGCACCCTGTACACAGAACCGGGTATGCTGCCGCTTAAGAAATCCCTTTCGCGGTTCTCGTATCTTCTCAATAAAGTATAATCGTCTTTTTTCTCTTCCTTTTTATCATCCTTCTTTTCTTCCTTGATCTTCATTCCCCAATCTGCACGGCTCAATTGCGCCGCCGCATTTTCAAACGCTATTAAACGTCCACCCTGCTGCACCCAGGTCTTGAGCTGTTCCGCCGCAGGCTTATCGTTCAGGAACCTGTAAAAACCATCGGGCATAATAAGCACATCAATGTCTTTCCAGCTTGCTCTCGATAATTCATCCTGGTTGATGAGCGTTACAGGATATTCCAGTTGCTGCTCAAAGAAATGCCAGATCTCACCGGCCGCATTGGAGCCAACACCGCTTCCGGTAATCATTGCAACTTTTGGGGTATTGATGATGCGAACGCGATCGCTACCTACATCAAACCCCTTATCTACAAAACCTGATTCAAGTCCGGCTATCTCTACGCCTGTGGCTTTAGCGGCATCCATCACCTTGCCATGCAGATTATTTACCTGCGCATTTGCGGCACGCGTAATGAGCAGCGAACCCTTTTCAAAGCTTTGCCCTTTAATGGTGAAGCCCTGTTCCACATAGCGCACTTTTATGTTCTGCTGCAGCAACTGCCCAAGAAATTTTGCACTCTGCAACCCGTTCCACTTTGCTGCATAAGCATAAGAAGGCTGAACAGTTACCGTGCTTTGAGCGGCAGGCTGCCTGCTGCTTCCCGTAACATAATTGTTCAATCCATAAGCCTGCACGCCATAAGCATAGGGCATTGACCATGCAGTAATATCGTAAGTAGCTGAATCGCTCAATTTAGAATTGCGTTCGAACAGCACACGCACCAGGTTAGATTTTGCCTGATTCATATTGATCACAATATCCTGCGCATCCGTTTTAAAGTTTTCCGTTTTGCCCGTTGCATAATTCAATCCACTTAAACTCGCAGCATTTGCATAGCTCCAGTCGATGGCATTTCTGTCGAGCAGTTTTTTTAATCGCTCCAGCTTATCACCACCATCGGTTTTTACAACGATGGATTTGAATTCGCCGCCGCCCACATTTACAGCATCATTAAAATATTTATGGAACTCTTTCTGAACACGCAGTGCGTTCAGCGAACTTATCTCGATCGTTGCGATTGAAGTAGTATAATGATGTTCCAGCCTGTCTGCCAGCGTGAGCGTATCCTCATCTTCCGTTACAACGGCAAGTCCTCCGCGGCTATGCCCGCCCTGCTCATAAGTCATGCCGATAGATCCATTATATGTAGGATATGTATCGCCATAGCTTGGATAAAAAAGATCGAAGCGCTCTTTCGTAAAATACAGCCAGCCCTGCTGGTCGAAATACTTTGCATTGTTGCGGCCTATCATAGTCTGGAACTCACGTTGCCAGGGCGTGATCACTTCATGAAAAGGCTCGGCTGCGGGCGCGAAATAGTAAGGCTCGTTAAATCCCTGTTCGTGAAAATCAACGTGCACCTGCGGCAGCCATTCATTGTATTTTTTGATGCGGTGCTGGGTCTCTACCTGTGTTTGCCAGGCCCAGTCGCGGTTAAGATCGAAATTATAATGATTGGTCCTTCCCCCGGGCCATGGCTCGCTATGCTCCCGGCTCTGCGGATCTGCATTGGGTTTTCTGCCGCTAACAGAGGTAAACCAATTCACATAACGGTCGCGGCCATCAGGATTGAGGCAGGGATCGATGATCACCACTGTATTTTTCAACCATTCTTTGGTTCTTGTATTAGCGGGGTCTGCCAGTGCATGCACTGTTTTCAATGCAGCTTCGCTGGAAGAAGGTTCGTTGCCATGAACATTGTAGCTCAGCCAAACAATCACCATTCCATCTTCAATTGGTGCAGCCCTGTCTTTGGTTGAATTGGCCAGCCGCAGGTTATTCATGCGAATGCTTTCGAGCCTGGCGATGTTCTCAGGAGTTGAAATAAATGCGAGATACAAAGGGCGGCCTTCGTAAGTTTCGCCATACTGCTCCAGCTTCACCATGTTGGGCATAGACTGGCTTACGTGCCTGAAATAATCAACGATCTTGTAATGCGGGGTAAACTTATCCCCCAGCTTATAATGCAAAAATTGCTCAGGAGATTGAAGCGTTTGCGCCCATGTGCTAAGAAAGGATCCGATCAACAAACTAACGATCAAAAGTTTTTTCATACGTACAACAATAATTGCGTGAAGCTAATAAAAAAGAGGGGCATTTAGTGGTCATTTAGTCATTAAGTCATTGGCCATTGGGTCATTAGGTCATTAGGTCATTGGTCATTGGTCATTGGGTCAATGAGATTGATATGAAAAGCAAAACGTGAAAAGTCAAATCGTTGATTTTTTGACCTTTCACGTTTTCTTTTTTGACTCAATGACCTAATGACCATTGACCAAGTTACTTCTTCCACGCCTTGCTCAACTCACTCACATCCACTGCCAGTCTTGCAAACAGGAAACGGCCGTTGAAACCGAATTGGTTTGCGCCGAACAAGAAACGTCCGCGGTTAGAATTGTCGCGGGCTGCACTGTAGCCGCCCACGGTTTTGTCTGTACCTAACGCACCCTGAACCGGATTTGCATACACGGCAGAAGCATCGTTCCTTGGGTCAATAAATACGCGCTCAGGATAAATATCGAAGATGTTGTTACCGCCTACTGAGATGGCCAGGCCAGCTTTTGGCTTCCAGGTAATTACTACGTCTGTTGTCCATCTTGCATCAAAAACCTGGTCAGTGCCCAGGCCCACATCGTTCCAGTAAAGTCCTGCTGCTGATCTGGATGCCGGATCAACGTTGTGAACATATTCCGCATCACCAAACCTAACGGTACGTGCAAGGAAATTCCATTTACGCAGGTCGTAAGCAAAAGTAAGATTGATCTTGCTTTTCGGCTGAGCAACTTCAATACGTGAACGCTGCTGCCTGTCGAACAAAGCAAAACTCAGGTCGTTGGCAGGGTTCTTTGTATCGTCTGTAAGACTTGGATTGTTAGTTGGATTATCAATTACTGAATTGGTCTGCAAAGGACCAACTACACTATTCTTATTAAAATTAGCGGCAGCGCTTAGTGTTGCATTACCATTGCCCATGCGGAAGCGATTGGTAAGCACCAGGTCGATACCTCTTGTTTCTGTATTCACCGCGTTTGTCCAGAACTGCAGTGCAGTTACAGATGCATCCACGTTGTTTGCATTAAAGATGGTTGTTACCAGCGGGTTGCTGCGGTTGAATTGCGTTGACAGCACTATGCGGTCTTCAATGCGGATGAAATAAGCATCAGCAGTGAATGTGAGCGTTGATGAAATACGTCCTACAATACCTACAGTAGCGCTCTTTGATTTTTCGGGCAGCAGCTGATCGATACCAAAAGCATTTCTTACAATAGGATTGTTATTGTTAGCGGTAAGCGCCTGGGAAGGCAAACCGCCTACAAATTGTGTAGATGTATTCTGGAAATAACGCTGGTGCAGCGAAGGCGCACGGAAACCGGTATTAAGCGATGCACGCAATGAAACGTTCTTGTTTACATCAAAACGTCCGGTAAGCTTTCCGCCCAGGTTGTCGTAATCCGAGTTGCCTGCTTCGTTGTATTTTTCGTAACGAGCGGCTGCGCCGATAAGACCTTTACCAAATGACAGTTCAACATCAGCATATCCGGCATATATTTTACGCTCTGCCTCTACCGCATCAGCAGGCTGAAAGCCAGGGAACACCTGTGCACCCGGCACTGCATTCACAGCAGCAAAAGTGGTATATTGACCGGTACCAGGATAAGGAGGAATAGCTTCGATGTTAGCGAACCTTCCGCCATTGAGGTAAGAATTCAACTCACCTGCAATGATCCTGTATTTTTCTGTGCGGTGCTCACCACCAAATGCAAGGTTGAATGAACGTCCTGCACTGAAATTGAAGCGGCGTGAGATGTCGAGGTTTAAAGTATTCTGCGTGAAGCGCAGGCCACCCGCATTAAACTTCGTTTGTACATTGTCGGTAGCAGCCAGTGAAGCGTTGCCGGTATTCTCTACATAAAATGTAAAGCCGTTCTTTCCGGATGTGTAGCTCACGTCTGCATCCCACTCAGAACCAAGTTTTATACGGCTGCCGAGGATCACAGAATAATCATTGATGAGCGAATGTATCTCCGGAAGAAATCCATCGTAATAATAACGCTGTCCGTTTGCGAGCACTGGTTGCTGGGACATGGAATTGGGATTGCGGCTGAAACCACTTGCTATACCATTCCTGGACGATACTCCCGATGTGAGATAGAATTCAAAGTTGTCAGATGCATTAAATCCTGCATTCAGGAAACCTCCTACGTTTTCGGAACCGGAATTGCCGGCTACGATGTTTTGCCTGTTGTACCCACGGCTTGTTGCAATTTCCCTGTCCTGGTCAATCAGCCAGCGACGGTAGTCTACCGCACTTACGCCAGAACCAGCGGGAGGATTGGGAAAATTGCCTGCATTGCCCAGGTATACCAGCGGAATGTTATCGTTTCCGCTGCGGTTGCTGCGGTCGCGCTTAAGCCATTGGCCGCTCAGGGTAAGGTATCCACCCTTTTTGTTGGCTAATCCCCAGGTAAAATCAACCTGGCGGTTCAAGCCGTCGTGTATCTTATCTCCGCCGTTGTACGGCATATTGGTAAAATTCTGTCCGGCCATGCCTGAAAAGCTCAGGCCATTGTAATTCTTTTTCAGCACGATGTTGATCACACCGGCAATGGCGTCAGAACCATATTGCGCAGCGGCTCCATCGCGCAGCACTTCTATGCGGTCAATAGCTGCGAGCGGAATAGCGTTCAGGTCTGTACCAACTGAACCACGACCTACAGTACCATTGATATTTACAAGAGCTGTGTTATGACGGCGCTTTCCGTTCATTAATACAAGCGTTTGGTCAGGACCCAATCCCCTGAGGCCGGCGGGATCAATATGGTCTGTACCATCGGATATAGTCTGGCGGGAAGACTGAAAAGAAGGCGCTGCATAAGTTAGGGTCTGCCCCAGGTCAACCTGTGCAAACTGTTTTACTTCACGGGTGCTGATCACATCCACAGGAACAGGCGTAGTGAGCTTGCTTCTGGGAACGCGTGAGCGGGAACCAACAACCACTACCCCGCTCAGATCGGTAATACCGGTGAGCGCAACGTCCTGGTTAATGGTTTCGCCTGCACTTACGGTAACAGGTATGCGCTGCGGGTCCTGGCCAACATAACTTACTACCAGTGTGAGCGAACCGGGTTGTACACGAAGGGAGAAATTACCATTGGCATCTGAGATGGTGCCGCCTTTCTGACCATCTACTGTAACCGAAGCTCCGGCAAGCGGATTTCCGGACCCATCTTTCACGGTCCCTTTTACAGTAGCGGAAGATTGTGCGAGGGCGAACTGAACTGCAAGCGATAATACAAAAAGCAGGCTTGCACTGCGTAGCAGGTGGAGAGCTTTTCTCATAAGCATGTTACAATTTTTAAACAAGGGCCATTCTCTTATGAATGGCGTTTTGGTTTATTACAACTAAAAATAATGATTTCTAACGAAAAGGAACAAGGAACAAGAAACAAGGCACAAGGGACAAGAAGCAAGATAAGGGGGTTCGTCTTGTGCCTTGTGCCTTGTATCCTTGTATCCTTGTATCCTTTTTTGCCGCCCAGGCAAAAAAAAGACACCGTTCCGAGCGGAACGGTGCCATAGAACCCCTAAACATAAAAGAACCCCTAACTTATAACAGCTCCAAATTTAATTATCCTTTTATCATCCCAAACTTTTTTTTTAAACATTTCTGGATAAATCCTGCTTATCCCGGAAAATATTTTCGATTCTTTTAGCGGGAAAAGTTCATTTGGTGTTTATATGTAATAGATAACCATTCAAAAAGCTATTAAACCGGGTATGAAATCAAAGAAAACACCAAAACATCAATCCGGGGAAGGCAAGCCGGACCCTTATGAATCGCTGCAATCTTTTTATGAACGTTATGACCTGCGCGAATGCCAGTCTGAGCTATGGCGACTGCTTGGCGCTGCTTTCTCAAGCGAGGATGTAGATGACTGGAACAGGTTTGATCGCGCCAATGCCGTGTTTTTCTGTAAAAGCATCGATGAGGTGTTGAAAGCAGTTTTTGCATTAAAAGAAAAGATATTGGATGTTAAAAATAGTTCTGATAGCCCCTGATATGGTTAAGGTGTGGGCGCAGACCATCTCTCAGGGATAGGCCGTCGGGAGGCGGCCTCGTCCCGGGGGTGCCAGGTAGAGTTGGAGGTTCGAGGTTGGAGATTCTTTGAGCATGAGCCGTTGAAAGGCAAAGCAAAAGGGGAACGCGGATTATCAGGATCTTTTAGGATTTATTAAGATTAGTTGCT
>JBAVMD010000636.1:0-1909 GCA_049689695.1 Chitinophagaceae bacterium
AGCGACCGTTACCCAATACCACTCCAACAACATTGCTGCCGGTACGAAGCTGTTGCGTTACATCATACGTATTGTATAATACTGATTTTCTATAATCTGTAGGCAAAGGCGTGAGCACATCATCACTCGTTTTTTTTCCGTTGATATACAGTTGATATAAACCCAGCCCGCTTACATAAGCAGTGGCTCTTTTAATGCCAGTTTCCAGTTGAAATGGCTTTCGCAGATAACGTGCGGATAACCTGGAAAACTGCGTAATGCTGTCCCAGGGAGAGGCCCTGTCGTACCCAATCCATTTTGCTTTCCAGTCTGTTTTGTTCAGCAGGCCCATACTCCACCATGCCGTTTCGCTCCAGGAAGTTTCGCCTTTGTTGGTAAAGACTTTTACCTTCCAGTAAACCGGCATTTTGCTGTTAAGCTTTTTACCTGCGTAATTAATATGAATGGATTGTGAAGAATTTTGTTTGCCTGAATTCCAGAGATCGGCTTCATCCCTGCTTAATTTTTCTTTGCTGGAGGCTGCCAAAATGTGATAGGCAAGCTGCTGAACATTTCTCATACCCGGCTGTGCAACAATTTCCCAGCTCAGGCGTGGCGCCGTAACGTCAATGCCCAGAGGATTTACCAGCAGCTCACAACGGGGATTGGTGATATTGATCTGCGCTTGTGCATGCAACAGGCTGAATACCGCAAACAATATTAAGATACACTTCTGTTTCATGCTCATTCGTTTACCAGGAAATTAAAATACAATGTTATCGTACGCCAACGCTCAGGATCCTTCTCGTAATCATAATAAATATGTTTCATGCCCATCGGGCCCGTGGTTTCATTCCTTTGCGTTTTAGTGCCAATGCTGGTTATGCCCTGCATAAATGAAATATCACCGGTTGGGAAAATGGGTTCGTAATTTTTCCACTGATCTGTTTTAAAAGCCGGCGTGAACAGCCTGAGAAAAAGATCTTCATTTTCCGTCATTACAATAAAAGACGGTCCTTTAGTTATGAACCTGCACCAATATAAATTGGCATGGTATCCTTTGAACTCAGGATATATCCAGGGCGCCTCCCCTGTTTCCGTATTGTTATAGTCTTTATACCATATACCGAATTTATTTCCTTTCATCCTGTTCTTCCAAACGCGGTATGGGCCGTTGCCCATGTATTGAACTCCTGTTATATCTTTTTCAGGAAAGGAAAAGTTCACACCAACCATACTGGTAAAGTACGCCGCCGGAAAGTAATTCACTTTCATGCGAATTAACCCTGATGGATAGATGGTCCATTGCAAAGTATTATAGCTGTTTTTTCTATCGAAGGTTGATGAGATGTTAAGTGTGTCGCCGTTATAAGAATGCGTGAAATTCTTAAAATTGTTTTCCCCTTCCTGCAACACCGGCCCGTTTGTAAAAGGGATAGCAGTATTTCCTTTTTTTACGCTTAATAAAATGCCTGTGGTACGGTGTATACTGATCTGCAAGCCATTTGCGGCTATTTCATAAACACTGTCTCTTTCTGTAAGCAATACTTTCTTGCTGACAACCGCAGGCATCATTACCTTAACAAATTCATTCGGACGTGTTATGGGAAAGCTCCATGTAAATATTTCTTTTCGGGAAACGTCTTTAGCCGTGATGTAGATGGCGTGGTAAGTATTCCAATCTGTCGGAAGTGCAAGCTTTAATACGCCTTTGTCCATGGGCTTTATATCCGGTGAGTTGATGCTGCCATTGTACACCGTTTCCTGCGCGTTGTTCCATTTTTTCAATTGATATGAAAATGAACACTGCCGGGTATTGGTGAAATGATACCTGTTTTCAATGTTGAACACACCATCGAATGCAGGCGTTATATCTTTTGGTTCAAAATAAACTGGCGACCAGATCTCTTTAATTGCATTGTAGCTTCCT
>JBAVMD010000637.1:0-1689 GCA_049689695.1 Chitinophagaceae bacterium
ATTGCTCATGAAACTCATTGAGCAATTGAGCCATTTTCATATTTGCTAATTATCTAACTCCACAGCTTCGCCGGGTATTCTCCCTGATGCACCAAATGCTCCAGGCTGGCCTTTACTGCAGGCGCATCTTCTTTATAAGTAACGCCAAACCATTGCGCACCTGTGGGTATCACTTTTATTTTCCCGATGCCTGTACGCACGAGGTGATCGCCGATGATGGGAATGAAAAATTCCGCTTTAGGGTTTCCTGCACTCTTTGCCAGAAATTCGTGGAATAAATTTTCGATGATATTAAATACCGATGGATGGAAGCACCAGAAGTTCATAGATACTTTAGCATCGCCAGCCAGTGCTGATTTTTTTTCGTCTTCTTCGTACACGATCCCCTCTCCTTCCCTGTATACTTTGGTGCGCTCGGCAATAGATACCAGGTAGCCATTTTCATCCACTTCGCATACACCGCGGCTTACGGTGCCATTCTCTGACAATGTTTTTGAAAGATCGTACCCTATGATCGAATAGAGGTCTTCTTTAACTTCTGCAGTTAGGAACTCATAGGCTTTTTCAAAGGCATCACGCCCGTAAAAATCATCTGCATTGATAACGGCAAAAGGCTCTTTAACCGCATGCTTTGCGCAAAGCACTGCATGCGCTGTTCCCCAGGGCTTGGTACGGTCTGGCGGAACCTGGAAACCATTGATGTAAGAACTGAGGTCCTGGTACACATAATCCGTTTCCACCCTTCCTTTCAGCTTAGGCTCAAATATCTCTTTGAAATCTTCTGCAAAATCTTCCCGAATAATAAAAACAACTTTCCCAAAGCCTGCACGAATGGCGTCATAAATTGAATAATCCATAATGGTTTCACCACCGGGCCCGAACGATTGTATCTGTTTCATGCTTCCATATCGCGAAGCCATTCCTGCCGCCAGGATCAAAAGTGTTGGTTTCATATCCTAATTTTAAGTTTCTCAAAAAAAGCGAAGCAAAAGTAAGCATTTATGATTGCCGGGATCAATGCATTAGCAGACCTTCATCAAGCCATCGTTCAACAGGTTCATTTACCGCTCCTGGCAGAAAAAAAATGCATGTTAGACGTTCTGAGAACAGATAAAATTCATGCCACCATATCGGGTAACAAATGGTTCAAGCTTAAATATAACCTGCTGCGTGCGATGAGCCTGCAAAAAAATACCATCGTTACCATGGGCGGGGCTTATTCCAATCACCTTATAGCTACTGCTTACTCCTGCCGGCAGTTAAATTTGAATTGCGTGGGGATCATTCGAGGCGAGCAGCCTGCATCGCTTTCCCCCACTTTGCGCGATTGCCTTTATCTGGGAATGAAATTGCAGTTCATTGACCGGGAATCTTATAATGACCAGGAAAAGATCCTCAGTCTTTCAGCCAGCTTATACCCCGGCAGTTTTTTTATTGAAGAAGGCGGCTGTAACGCATTAGGTATAGAGGGCGCATCTGAAATGGCTAAGCTCACGGAGTTTGATCGATATGCGCATGTTTGCTGTGCGCTTGGAACAGGAACGATGATGGCCGGGCTTGTGAGGAGCACAAGCGCTCATCAGCATGTAACAGGTATCAGCGCACTGAAGTTGCAGCCTGGCAACAGCATAGAGGAATTCATTGAATCGTGTACCGATAAAAAAAATTATACGCTCAACTACGATTATC
>JBAVMD010000638.1:0-6081 GCA_049689695.1 Chitinophagaceae bacterium
TTTCTGTAGTGACCATTGTAATATCCATTCTTGCAACTCGCCCTAAAGTGAGCACAGGCGTGTTCAGCCGTGAAGACATCATGAGCAAGCGTACGAATCTCTTGTTCTTTGGAAATTTTCACAAAGCATCACAGGAAGAATACGAATGGGGCATGAGCCAGATGATGCGCGACCAGGATTACCTGTACGGCTCGTTGGTAAAAGATATTTACAATCTCGGTGTGGTGCTTGGTAGAAAATACAAGCTGATACGCCTTGCATACAACGTATTCATGATCGGCATAATAGTTTCTGTAATTGCATTTACGCTGGCAGTGCTTATACACAACGCAAGCGATGTGTCTGCCAACTCAAACAGAATGCCCATTTAATAAAAAGCGGAGAAATGCCTTACCATGAAATTATTCAAATCTATAGCCAACCGGTTCTCGGTGATCAGCAAATACAGGTACAAACTGATATTGCTGATCGCGGTGATTTGGGTAGTATTAGACAGCGCCTACATTCTTATCCGCTTTAAACTGCTGGATATTCCCAGCCGGTATTATTTCTTTGAATACAACGAGCCCTGGGCCATTGTGCTGCGCGAGGTAATTGTATTTTTCATGAGCGCGCTCATGGGATATGTGCTCGTGTTTAACTTCAAGCGAAACTCCCGCAACCTTCCACTTTGGGTAAACTTTATAAGAAAGACGGGCATGCTGATACTGCTGGCTTTTGCCATGAACTTTCTCATACATTTCAGCTACTCCATGCTTATCTCGCATCTTACCCCCAGTCTTGCACTAAAGGATTTTGCGGGCGATGCATTCGCCACTTACTGGATACTGGAAAAGCTGCCCAGTTGGTTCCTGGTATTCTTTGTAACGCAACTGCTGATAGAGATCATAGAAAAATATTCGCCCGGGATTTTTATTGATGTATTCTTTGGCAAGTATGTGCATCCGCGCACGGAAAAGCGCATTGTAATGTTCATTGATCTGAAAGACTCAACGCCTATTGCCGAGAAATTGGGCAACGAGGAATACTTTAGGTTCATCCGCGATTTTATTTACTTCATATCCACCGGACTTATTGAATACGGCGGACGCATTTATCAATATGTGGGTGATGAAGTAGTGGTTTCATGGCCGTATAATTCACGTAATACGAGGCGTTGTATGGACTCATTGATTGAGGCGCGCAAGTTGCTGCAAAAGAACGGCGAACGTTTTCGCAGAAAATACGGGATCGTGCCTGAATTCCGCGTGGGCATTCATGCAGGTGATGTAACGGTGGGAGAAATTGGAGTAATAAAAAAAGATCTCGCCATGAGCGGCGATACCATGAACACCACTGCGCGCATTCGCAGCGCCTGCAGTGAACTCAATCAAAAATTCATTGTTTCTAAAGACTTCATGGAAGCCATCGATCTAAAAGAATGGCAGGCAGAAAGCCTGGGCGTTGTAGACCTGAAAGGCAAAGCGAATGGTGTGGAGTTGTTTGCGCTGAAGATTTGATACCCCCCAGTCCTTAATGTTTTGAGATGCTGCTAAACGCCCTCCTAAAGGGGAGTAAAGCTCGTTTAATTCATGCTTTATATTGTAGCCGAATACACATTTGATGTAAAACACCTTCTGCCGAGGATGCGGCTAATTCCCCCTTTAGGGGGAGCCCTTGCAGCAACTTCACACTTTAACGTACAGGGGGTAAATGCGCCACCAGCTCTACCTCAATACTCACCTCCGCCATAAACAGCCTGCTGATCTGAACCCAGGTAGCTGTGGGAAAATCTCCCTTATAAAAAGGCTTGCGTGCGTAGTTAGCCTGCTTTACCGCTTCGATGTCTGTAGTATATAAAGTTTCTTTTACCACGTTCTGGAAACTTGCTCCATAATGCTTGAGTGTTCTTTCAAGATTACTGTAGATATTTTTGAGCGCTGTTGCCGCATCGCCACGAGATACAATGCCAGAGATATACAAGATATTATCAACCTTAATTGCCTGCGTGTACCCCGCCGTGGTATCCTGGTCTCTTCCAAAATGAAATTTCTGTTTCTGAATATTGTTATCCTGCGCGAAAGATGCAAGTGAGATCGCTCCCAGAAAAAATATGCATGCAAGTTTTTTCATGTTGGTTTGTTTTCAATAAATATAGAAAACAAACAAGCCGGCAAAAGTTAGAGAAGGTTAATTAAGGTTAAATCAATGTATTGTATCTTAACATTTATTCTTAAGAGCTATGATTTATTCATTCAAAGGTTTCATTCCCGTTATACATGAATCTTCCTTTATTCATCCGCAAGCAGCGGTTACCGGTAACGTGATAATAGGAAAGGATGTTTACATAGGTCCCGGTGCAGCTTTAAGGGGTGATTGGGGAGGTATTATCATAGAAAATGGATGTAATGTACAAGAGAACTGCACCATTCACATGTTCCCCGGAGTAACAGTTGTATTGAAAGAAAGCGCGCACATAGGCCATGGCGCTATTATTCACGGGGCCACCATCGGAAAAAACTGCCTTGTAGGCATGAATAGTGTGATCATGGATAATGTGGAACTGGGCGATGAATGCATTGTGGGAGCGCTCACTTTCATCAAAGCCGATGAAAAAATACCTGCACGCAGTTTAATAGCAGGCAATCCGGGAAAGATCATCAAAACAGTGAGCGATGAAATGATCCAATGGAAAACCAACGGAACAAAGCTGTACCAATCGCTTCCAAAAGAAATGGGCGAAAGCTGGATTGTTTGCGACCCTTTAAGAGAATTAGACGCAAACCGCCCGGAACAGGAAAGCTTATATAAAACGTGGAGAGAGATTAAGGGGTAATTAAACATGATACCCTGAAAAGCACACTCCCCCCTACTTTCCGTATTTTTGCAGATTCTGCTCCTCAAAGTAGCCAGATACAATTTTACCTATGCAGTACTACTGTGAATCATTAACGGAATACAAAAGGCTCAAAACGCTTGAAGTAAAGGTGGGCGATCTGCTGCTGGGCAATTTTCATCCCATCCGGGTGCAAACTATGACCACTACGGATACAATGGATACAATGGCAACCGTAGAGCAGAGTATCCGCTGTATCGAAGCAGGGTCCGAACTGGTACGCATTACCGCTCCTTCTAAAAAAGAAGCCGAGAACTTGCTGAACATAAAAAACGAATTGCGCAAAAGAGGATATACTACTCCACTGGTTGCAGATATTCATTTCACACCCAATGCCGCTGAAATTGCCGCAAGAATAGTAGAAAAAGTAAGGGTAAATCCCGGCAACTACGTAGACAAAAAGAAATTTGAGTTCATTGAATACACTGATGCTGATTACGATGAAGAAATTGAACGCATTCGCGAACGGTTTACTCCTCTCGTAAAGATTTGCAAGGAATATGGAACTGCTATGCGCATCGGCACCAATCACGGTTCCCTGAGCGACCGCATCATGAGCCGTTACGGCGATACGCCTATGGGCATGGTGGAAAGCGCCATGGAATTTCTGCGCATTGCCAGAAATGAAAGCTATCACAACATTGTGCTCAGCATGAAATCGAGCAACCCGCAGGTGATGGTTCAGGCGTACCGGCTGCTTATTCAAAGCATGATGACAGAATTCAATACCTGCTATCCGCTTCACCTGGGTGTCACAGAGGCGGGCGATGGTGAAGATGGTCGCATTAAATCCGCCATCGGCATCGGAACATTGCTGGAAGACGGCATTGGTGATACTATCCGCGTTTCACTTACCGAGGATCCGGAGTTTGAGATACCGGTTTGTAAGGACCTGGTGAGGAGATACCAGAAGTTGGAAACAACCTCCAACCCACATCCCCCAGTTTCCAGCCTACCCTACTCACCCTTCGAATACCACCGCCGCACTACCTACCCTGTTTCTAACATCGGAGGCAAACAAGTACCTGTGGTAGTTGCAGATTTTATGAAAGCGCAAAGCATTCAGCCGGAAGATTTGAAAGCTGTAGGTTATACTTACGATGCCATCACAGACAAATGGAATATTGGTGATGCAGCCGCTGATTTTATTTATACTGGAAATAAACTGCTTGATTTTAATTTACCCGGCACACTGAAAGTAATTTGTAATTACCAGGCATGGTCGCAATCACCGGATAAAGAAAAATATTATCCATTGTTCCAGGGCGTGCAATACCTCGGCAACAACGATCGTTCGGCAATCATCAATTTTATTGCAGTAGATGCAAATACTTCCGCGGCTTCAGACCTCCTGCATGCCATTCGTACAGATGGAACAGCGGTATTGTGTATATGGTCAACCAACGAGCATCCGATGCCATCTGTGAGAAATTATATTTCTACCCTGATGCAGCAAGGCATTGAATGCCCTGTTGTATTGGCTGTTGAAAGTGAAGACGCTACAATAGATGAGCAACTCATTCATTTTTCCATTGAATCAGGCGCCTTATTGCTCGATGGATTGGGCGATGGCGTTTGGCTCATGAACGATCCATCAAAACTGCAAATTACAAGGGTAAGCGGCCGCACTTACCTGGAGGCTGAGAGCAATCATCAGTTCGTTAATAATACTTCTTTTTCAATATTGCAGGCAACGCGTACGCGTATCTCCAAAACGGAATACATCTCCTGTCCTTCGTGTGGCAGAACATTGTTTGACCTGCAGGAGACCACCGCAAAGATCCGCGCAGTCACCAATCATCTTAAAGGCGTTAAGATCGCTATTATGGGATGCATTGTAAATGGCCCGGGAGAAATGGCCGATGCAGATTTTGGCTATGTTGGCAGCGGTCCCGGCAAAATAACCCTGTATAAAGGAAAAGAGGTAGTGAAACGAAATGTAGAAAGCAGCGTGGCTGTGCAGGAGCTCATCAATTTATTAAGGGAGAGTGATGCGTGGATCGAACCTGCCGTAGCAACCTAACCCCAGGTTAATTACCTTTACAGCCAATACTTAAGTCATGTCATCCTTCAATACGTCCAAACCCATTGCCATCGGCGCAGACCATGCCGGTTTCGAATACAAGGCCGCTCTCGTTAAATGGCTGAACGACAAAGGCTATCAGATGAGCGATCACGGCACTTACTCAGATGCTTCTACTGATTACCCTGATTACGCCCATCCTGTTGCCATATCTGTTGAACAGGATGAAGCAGCATTTGGCATTCTGCTTTGCGGAACTGCCAATGGTGTAGCAATCACTGCCAACAGGCACAATGGAGTTCGCGCGGCACTTTGCTGGCAAACCGATGTGGCCGAACTGGTAAGAAAGCATAACAATGCCAACATCATCTGCATCCCTGCCCGTTTTGTGGCCCTGGAATACGCCAAGCAAATGATTGAAGTATTCATGGAGACCGCTTTTGAAGGCGGCCGGCATGCCAGAAGAGTAGATAAGATGGCGTGCGTATAAACATCCCGCAGATTTTTATAAATTGTGGGTACAACTCCTGGCAATCTTGGAAACCACTCAGGAAATTCCCACTCATACTTGTTCATCGTGTGCTCAATCTATTCCTGAAAACAGCAGGTATTGTTCGCATTGCGGTGCTTACCAGCAGGCACACGAGCGCGATATCAATGTGTTCAATTCGGTAGAATTGCGGGCCGTGCTCATTTATTATTTCATTACGTTGCTGATATGCCTGCTGGTAAAACTTGAAGCCGTAGTAAGCAATGTATATGACCTTTTTGTAGCCGATGCGTTTCTGGCAATCACAACATTGGCGTTTACATATCACAACCGAAAAGAATTTAAAGGATTATTCTCGCTTCGCAGAGTGAAGCCGCTTTTGCTATTGATGCTAATTCCTATTACAATTGTTGTTGCTTTTACAATAAACATTTTAGTAGAAGCATTGAACCGTTCCCTGTTTGAAGAGAACTTTTATTTCTACCATTATTACAGCTCGCTATCATATCCAAAAATTGCAATGGTGCTTTCTATTGCTATGTATCCCGCTGTTTTTGAAGAAGTGGCATTCCGTGGATTCTTATACAATTATCTCAATAAACTATTTGACGATAGAATGACCATAATCATTACCGCCTTCCTGTTTGCATTGCTGCACCTCAGTTTTTTTGGATCCTTCTGGTTATTCGGTTT
>JBAVMD010000639.1:0-2490 GCA_049689695.1 Chitinophagaceae bacterium
CATCAGTATTGTTTTCATTATCGGCGCGCTGTTCAGAATTCATATCCTGCGGCGCGGGCAAATCCCGTATAATAGTGGGTTGTATCAGCTGGTCTGCAAAAATCTCTTTCAGCTTTGGCAGCTCGTCGGGAGAATTCAATCCAAAATAATCCATGAACGATTTAGAAGTAACATATACCAGCGGCTTGCCTGGCAGGTCTTCATTTCGGCCGGTGATCATGATGAGTTCTTTCTCCAGCAGTTTCTGGATAGAATAATCACAGTTCACACCGCGAATGGATTCTATTTCTGATTTGGTGATAGGTTGCTTGTAAGCTATAATGGCCAATGTTTCCAGCGCTGCGGTTGATAGTCTTTTCAGGAATTTTTCACCGTTCAGTTGTGCAACGGTCTTATGAAAATCTTTCTTGGTGAGGAATTGAAAACCGCCGCCGCTTTCGCGAAGAGCGAATGGATAAAAGTCTGATGAATATTTTTCAACGATGCCATCCACTGCCGTCTGCACCTGCTCCATGGTTACTTTTTCATCCATGAAACTAAATGCATTATTCACAAGCTCTGTAAGGTCCATTGAAGTCAGTGGCCTGTCACTCGCGAAAATGAGCGCCTCTACATGTAATATCAGGTTACTTATTTCCATCGTATACGGTGTATTAACAGCGCACTAAATTAGCCTCAAGCCAAGATATATTCAAGCGGCAATATCAACTTTCTACTCACAAAACTTCTGCAACTCTCTGAAAGAGTTTACCCTTGAAGCGCTGCTGCACCACTCACGATCTCTGTCAATTCCGTTGTGATGGCAGCCTGGCGTGCACGGTTGTAAGAGATACGCAGGCTTCTGAGAATTTCATTGGCATTCTCTGAAGCTTTGTCCATTGCGGTCATTCTCGCTCCATGCTCAGATGCATTTGCATCCAGCACTGCCTTGTATAATTGTGTGTTGAGGATCTTGGGCATCAATTCTGCGATCAACTGTTCACGGTCCGGCTCGAAAATAAAATCGCTCTTGCGTGCGCCGGCCTTTACTTCCACTTTAGGAATAGGCAGGAATCTTTCTACCACAAATCTTTGTGTAGCCGCATTCTTAAACTCACTGTAAACCACCTCCACCACATCGAACTCCTTATTGCGGAACGCTGTAACGGCAGCCTGGGCTGCAGCCTGCACCTGCTCGAAGCTAAGGTTGAGGAAAATGTCTTTATAGGTAGTGTCTGTCTTATACTTATTCTTGGTAAAGTGCTCGTATCCTTTTTTACCGATGTTCCAGATGGTAACGTTGCCTTTTTTCCAGGCAGCGGCGTATTTTTCATTGATCACATGCTTGGCCGCCTTGATCACATTGGTATTGTAAGCGCCTGCCAGTCCACGATCGCTGGTGATAACGATCAGCAATACCTTTTCCGCTGTTCTTTCCGCAGCAAGGTCTGAGCTTGAGCCGCCTTCATCGCCGCTTACAATATTGCTGAGCATTTCCTGCAGCTTACGGGCATAAGGACGCATCTGGAGAATGCCTTCCTGTGCCTTGCGCAGCTTGGCTGCACTCACCATTTTCATTGCTTTGGTGATCTGCTGTGTATTTTGTACTGACTTAATGCGGTTACGAACTTCTTTTAATTGTCCGGCCATGAGTGAGCTTTTAGTCGGCCGCAAAGGTAGCGGAAAGCAGGTAAATTTCCACCCCAATTTGAAATTCAGGGCTACATTTGCTGCCTGTTTAATATTTATGGCAAAAGCAAGCAAGACAAGGAAGACGACAAGGAAAGCGCAGCCGGTTGTAAAGCAGAATGAGCCCATTATTCTCGTTACAAACGATGACGGCATTACGGCCCCCGGTATCAAAAACCTGGTGGAGGCTGTAAAGCATCTGGGAAAGGTGGTGGTGGTGGCTCCTGACAAGCCCCAATCCGGTATGGGACACGCTATTACCATTGGAAGCCCCCTGCGTTTGCATGCGGTGAACGCATTTGAGGGCATTGAAGCCTATCAATGTACCGGCACCCCGGTAGATTGCGTGAAACTGGCAGTGGATAAGGTGTTACACCGCAAGCCGGACCTGTGTGTGAGCGGCATCAATCACGGCGCCAATCATTCTATTAATGTGATCTATTCCGGCACTATGTCGGCCGCCGTAGAGGCCGCCATAGAAAGCATTCCTTCCATCGGCTTTTCGCTGCTCGATTACAGCATCGACGCAGATTTTACAGGGGCGCGCCATTATGCCCGCCAGATCGTGGAGCATGTGCTAAAAACAGCGACTGCCGAAAAACACCTGGTGCTGAACGTGAATTTTCCCGCGGTTGACCTGGAGCTTATCAAGGGAGTAAAAATTTGCCGGCAGGCTTATGCCAAGTACGAAGAAGATTTTATGGAGCGAAACGACCCGCACGGCAAGAAATATTTCTGGCTCACGGGCGATTTCGTGAACCTGGATAAAGGCACCGATACCGATGTTTGGGCGCTGGAGAACAATTATGTGAGCGTTGTGCC
>JBAVMD010000640.1:0-7615 GCA_049689695.1 Chitinophagaceae bacterium
GATGATATCCGGTGTTGTTAAAGATGTTCCTGCCAACTCCCATTTTCATTTTGAGTTTCTTGTTCCCTGGAGGCAACTGCCTGTAACGCTTGATAACAACTGGGGTCAATATAATTATTATACGTACGCTAAAGTGAAGCCGGGAACAAACATTGCCGGACTTACAAAAAAGATACAGGGTGTATATGAGCGCAACCAGGCTGAACGATACAGTGTTTTTTATACCCAGCCATTAACAGCTATTCATCTCACTTCTAACCTGAAATGGGAACTTGAACCGAACAGCGATAAATTGTATGTGTATGTGTTCACCATCATCGGGCTGTTCATATTGTTGATAGCAGCAATTAATTATATCAATCTCGCTACTGCAAAATCTTCATTAAGGGCAAAAGAGATCGGTGTGAGAAAAGTTGCCGGCGCTGAAAGAGGATCGCTTGTGAAACAATTCCTGTTTGAATCTGTGCTTATTTGCCTGGCCGCTGCTATCATTGCTTTAGTCATTGCACAATTGCTGGCGCCATTGGTGAACAGCATCACACAAAAAGACCTTACCATTTTCGGCAATTGGATCGTATTGCTATATATGTTGCTTGCAGCTTTATCAGTTGGTTTACTGGCAGGTATTTTCCCTGCGCTCTATCTTTCTTCTTTCAGGCCAATCATGGTGTTGAAAGGATTCAAGCTGAATGAAAGCGGTGCGCTGAACCTGCGAAAAACACTGGTGGTTGTTCAATTCACTATTTCAATTGTATTAATAATCGGCGCGTTGGTCATTGCGCAGCAGATCAATTTCATTCAGTCTGCAAAGATGGGCTTTGATAAAGAGCAGGTAGTCGTCGTAAGAAATGCAGGCTTTTTATCAACGTCCGACCGTTCAGCCATGCTCAATTCTATAAAGCAATTACAGGGTGTAAAAAAAGCCGCGGCCTCTAATATGGTGATCGGCCAGGGCTTTTCTACTACGAGATTAAATGTAAAGGGTTCAGATAAGCAACAGCAACTGAACTTCTCGAACATTACGCCGGAATACATGGATGTGGTAGGCATTCAACTCAAAGAAGGCCGTAACTTTTCGTTGCCTGATACTTTGAACAACGGAATTCCGGGCGGACCGCTGGAACAAACGCTCGGCGGTATTCTTATCAATGAAACGGCAGTAAAGGAACTGCAGTTGGATTCTCCTGCAGTTGGAAGGCAATTGGTTTGGGGCACGGATGCCGATACGTTTTATTATGTGAACGTCATCGGTGTAATGAAAGACTTTCACTTCACCTCGCTGCGCAATGAGATCAAGCCGTTCGGGTTTATTTATACGCCCAGCAATCATGGAAATTTCACCATAAAACTATCCACTGATAATGTTAAGGGAACCATTGGGCAACTGGAAAAATTATGGAACCAGTTCTCAAAAGAAAGACCTTTTGATTATATTTTTCTCGATGAGAATTTTGCGCGGCTATATGCTTCCGAAACACGTTTTCAAAAAGCATTCATCAGCCTTGTGGTACTTGGCATTCTGATCGCCTGCCTTGGCTTGCTGGGGCTTGCCACCTACGCTGCCCAGCAACGTGTGAAAGAGATCGGCATACGCAAAACCCTGGGTGCCTCTGTTACCAATGTTGTTGGCCTGCTTTCAAAAGATTTTCTGAAATTGGTGATGATAGCGCTTGTGATTGCCATTCCCATTGCCTGGTTTATGATGAACCGATGGCTGCGTGATTTCCATTACCGCGTGAATATTGAATGGTGGGTGTTTGTGCTGGGCGGCGCACTGGCTATACTGATAGCTTTTGCAACCATCAGCATTCAGACAATTAAAGCGGCGAGAGCAAATCCGGTGAAGAGCCTCAGAACGGAATAGTCATTTGGTCACTTGGTCATTGGGTCAATAGGTCATTAGTCATTGACCTAATGACTAATGACTTAATGACCAATGACCAATGACTAACTAACAAACAACTACCATGTTTAGTAACTATCTCAAAACCGCCTGGCGCAATATAATGCGCAACAAAGTGAGCAGCTTTATCAATATAGCTGGGCTCACCATAGGCATTGCCTGTGCGCTGCTGATAGTGATGTTCATACAGAACGAACTGAGGTACGATAAGTTTCACAAAGATGCCGGCCGTATTTACCAGGTAATACTGAATGGGAATTTTAACGATGAAGAGTTTTGGGCAGGCAACATCGCCCCTCCTATTGGCGCAGCGCTGGCCAATAACTTTCCCGAAATCGAAAGCTTTACAAGGTTGTATAAACCGAGAGATGTAGTTGTTCGCCATGAAAGCAACAGCAGCATCGTAAAATCTTTTACTGAAAAAAATGTTCTGGCGGTAGATTCCAATTTTCTACAGGTGTTTGGTTTTAAAATACTGGAAGGCGATCCCGCTACGGCTTTGATGAAGCCGGGCTCGATCGTTCTCACGCAGGATATGGCCATGAAATATTTTGGTATTGAAAAAGCAATAGGCAAAACATTACTGGCAGGCCAGAACAGAACGCCGCTTATTGTTACCGCAGTGTCGGGGAATGTTCCCGCCCAGTCTTCGATACAATTTGATTTTCTTACGCCTATGGCCGATTACCCCGTTGTAAAGCGCATGAGCTGGAGCTGGATATGGCGTCAGATGGTCTGCTATGTGAAGCTTAAGGAAAATGTAAGGGATGATGAAGCGGGCATCAAAGCGCTCGAAGCAAAATTTCCTGCCATGGTGAAAGTAGAAGCTGCTACTGGTTTTGCGCGCATTGGAAAACCATTTGATGAATTCTTAAAAAGCGGAGGTAAATGGGACCTGCATCTGCACCCGCTCACTGCTATCCACCTCCATTCTTCAGAGATCAACATGCCCTGGCTGAGCCACATCAGCAACATCATGTACGTATATGTTTTTGGATGCATTGCAGTATTCATCATTATTCTTGCCTGCGTAAACTTCATGAACCTGTCTACAGCGCGGGCAGCCAAAAGAGCTAAAGAAGTGGGCGTGCGCAAGGTTACCGGTTCAACAAACGCTCAATTGGTGCGTCAATTCCTGGCCGAAGCCTTTGTATACAGTTTTATTTCTACTGCGCTGGCTGTTTTATTCGCCGCATTACTCGCAAAACCATTCTCAACTATTACAGGTGAATCTATTGATCCCGGCATTGCATTTAATGTGGGCAACTGGTTGATGATAGCGGGTCTTATTATAGTAGTTGCATTGCTGGCGGGCAGCTATCCTGCATTTTATCTTACTTCATTTAAGCCGGTAACGGTATTAAAGGGCGATAACATTTTTAAATCAGGAAAAAGCGCGCTTTTTATCAGGAATGGTTTGGTAGTGTTTCAATTTGCCATTTCAACCATCATGATCATCGGAACATTGATCGTATTCCGCCAGCTGAATTTTTTCCGGGATACCAACATGGGATTCAGCAGGGAGAATGTAGTTGTGATCACAAGCACCAACCGGCTGGGTGAAAGCGAAGAAAGCTTCCGTCAAACCATCAGCCAGATGCAAGGGGTTTCAAGTGCAAGCATTACTACGAGCATGCCATCTGGTTTTCTTTTTGGCGACGGATATGAACCGGAGCCTGAAGGCAACGCTGCCACCGCCCAGGAAGTAGGCCTGGCTTCTTACATGGCGGACGATGAGTTCATTCCCACTTTACAAATAAAAGTGTTGAAAGGAAGAAATTTTTCAAAGGACTTCGATGATTCACTTTCTGTTATCCTGAACGAAGAAGCGGTGAAGCAAATTGGCTGGAAAGATCCCATCGGCAAATGGCTGCAATATCCTGGCGGAAACAATGAGCGGTTTAAAGTAATTGCGGTTATTAAGAATTTTAATGTTCAATCATTACACACTCCCATTCAGCCTTTCGCGCTATTTCATTCCTCTTCCAAAACTTACGATCTGGGTGCCACGCATATTCTTGCAAGAATAAAACCAGGCGATGTGGGCAATACGCTGAACCAACTGGAAGCAAAATGGAAAAGCTTTGCTTCGGGCGAGCCTTTTGATTATAATTTTTTAGATGCGGCATTTGATGCGCAATACCGTTCGGAGCAACGCTTCGGAAGCATCTTCAGCATATTTGCTTCGCTTTCTATTTTTATAGCATGCCTCGGACTATTTGGTCTGTGCGCGTACATCGCAGAAAGAAGAACAAAAGAAATAGGCGTTCGCAAAGTGCTGGGCGCTTCTGTACCGAATCTCGTAGGATTATTATCAAAAGATTTTTTAAAGCTTACGTTGATTGCAGCCATCATCGCATTCCCGATCGCGTGGTGGGCGATGGAAAAATGGCTGGAAGATTTTGCTTATCGCATTAAAATAAGCTGGGATGTTTTTCTCGTTGCCGGCTTGTGCACATTGGCGGTAGCATTGTTTACGGTAAGCTTTCAGGCAATTAAGGCAGCGATTGCGAACCCGGTGAAGAGCCTCAGAACGGAGTAGTGAAGAAGGGAACGCGGATCATCAGGATCTTTTAGGATTTATTAAGATTTGTCGTTGCGATTGTTTAACTGTTCAAAGTTTCAGGAATAAATCCTGATAAATCCTAAAAGATCCTGACGATCCGCGTTCCCTTCTTTATTCATAAAAAAATTCATCGGTCCATGAACCAACTCCCGACTGCACCGTTGATTTTTTTACAAGGCCATTGTTATAATATTCGTAGCTGAAATTATAAACAGAGCCATTTGTACCGGTAACCTTTGCTACCAGATGCTTGCTGAGCATTACATCACCTAATTTGATCCCCTGGTTTGTAATGAACGTTATCACACCCACATTGTAATATGGATTTATTGAATTTGTGTACGTGGCATGATACGCCCCAAGGCTATGCCAGGTGCCGGCATCGTGGTAAAAATATTCCCAATCCATAAGATTGTCGTTATTGTCATATACAAATCTTACATACACTTTTGAATTGGTATAGCCCGTCCAGTACGCCGTATCTGCTGCCAATCTTCCTTGAGCATCGTACGCGAACGTACTTTTAAAATAATGATTGTCACCGCTTCGCCTTTCTGTTATATAATTTCCCTGGTAAGAAAATGTATCGATATAAAATACGCTCACATTAGTGGAAGGATACTCATGTTTGGCTGTGGCGAGCTTGCCCAGGCCATCGTAGAAATAAGAAGTTTTTTGTGAAGGATTTCCATTTACCGTTTCAAAAACAGTGTTCACGCGGCCGCTGTTGTCATAGCCAAATTCGACCACGCCTACGGAGTCCTGTTGCTTGCTGATGATTTTTGAAAGGCTCAGCCCGTCAGGGTTGGGAATATCGTCTTTTTTGCAGGCCGTAAAACATATTGAAAGCAATACGGCAATACATAAATAAACGCAGGCTTTTGTTCCAGGCATCAGGACTATCTTACCAAACTTCATAACACACGCATTTTGGCTGTTGACACTTCCTGTAAATGAAACGTTGCACCGGTTCAGCAAACAAAAATGATCATCCCTCGCTTTTTTATCCCATAACGGTGTTTTAACCATTGCGAAAAGGGTCAAACCCTCAAAAGCACATCCTGTTAGTCGGGGAAATAACGGTGTTTATTTCAGTTTAAATACTGATATGCCCTGCTTCATTTTCAGGGAAATTTATCGTGCTTATTTAATCATTAATTAAAATAACGGAGGACATCATGAATAACTATGATTCACACGAAGAAGACATCCATGCTTCGGGTATCCCTTGCAGCATAAAATCGCTTCCTGACCGCTTACAGGCAAGGGCTGCATACGCCGCTATGAAGATCAATCCTGTTAATGCACCTGCAATGTCATTAACCAGGGAACTGGCTATTACCGCCGTTGATTCTCCCCGGTTTCTAACATTAGCCACCACCAAGTATTGGGGCGCTACTCCGCGGAAACTGACCGTTAGCTTTATGGAATCTCTATCACCCGAGCTTAGAAAGCGGATTGTATCTCACATGAACGCATGGACCAAAACCTGCTGTGTTTCATTCCAGGAAATCAGCGGCATCGGAAATGTGAGAATTTCTTTAAGAGGAAACGGCTATTGGTCATACCTGGGAACAGACATTTTACTGATACCCAGGAACCGGCCTACCATGAACCTGCAGGGTTTTAGCATGAATACACCGGAAAGTGAATTCATACGCGTTGTACGTCACGAAGCCGGGCATACGCTTGGTTTTGAGCATGAGCACATGCGCAAGGAATTGGTGAACCGCATAGACAAACAAAAAGCTTATGCTTACTTCCGTCGTACACAGGGATGGGACCAGCCTACGGTTGATGCACAGGTACTCACTACGCTGAATGAAGCCAATATCCTTGGTACGCCGCCAGACCAAACATCTGTTATGTGTTACCAGTTACCGGCAGATATAACGATCGATGGAAGGCCAATAATCGGTGGAAGGGATATCAATTCAACTGACTATGCATTTGCAGGACAGGTATATCCCAAACCGCAAACAAAACTTAAACAGGAAGAATATTTCTGTGATGATGAGCAATCAGACTGGAATGCATCTGACGACGTACAGGATTCTGAATTGAACAACATCATCTTTGAGCTGGTTCGTCAGTCTAACGGCCAGCCGGTAACAGTTTAATAACTTCAGAAAAATGCCTAAACTGATTGAGATAGTGGATGCAGAATATCTGCCGGCTTATATTACCCTTAATACAGGAGATCTGCTGCAATTAGGGGCAAGCGGAGGACACATTATTTCAGGCGAGGGCATTATTGAATTGCTGGGAGCGTTTACCCAATCTTTTATGCAGGATAACAATATTGCCTCCCCTGCAGGGCCTCCCGGCATTCTTCTTTTGCTTGCCCGTGAACCTGGCAAAGCGCAGCTTAATATTATCACAGGTGATCCCTGGTCTAAGCCTGTAACCAATCGCATAGAAATTACTGTATTGCCTGTATAGTATTACCGTAAAAACCTGTAAGTCCATTTCACCAGAAAGATATTGCGCGATTGATCTGCAAAGGCATTGTCAAATAAACTTTCCGCAAGCGGCGTATTGAGGTCTGAAGCTACATCAGGCGTGCTGCCGCGTGACCATACAAGATATAATTCCGAGCCTGCCTTATATTCCCAACGAATGACCAGGTTGGAACGGAATTGCACGAAATTAAAATCAGGTTTGCCGAAACGATAATCCGTAATGCCATCGCCATTCTCATCTACCGAGTAAGTTCCGTTATCGAGGCTTAGCTGGCTGCTGTTGAATGCCTGAAAGCGCGCATCGTATTTCTTTGCCAACGGATCAGACACATAGCCGAAATTACCGTAGAGCGGACGCGTGATAAAAGGCTGTCCATAATATTGGACCGTAAGCTCGGGTGTAATATTGTAACTCAGCCTGCCCGTAAAACGCAGCGTGTTTTGTTTTACTTCACCAACAATGGTCCTGGAAGTATTGTTATATTTTACACTGCTCACAAACTGGTCCTGCCTGCGCCAGTAATAAGAATAGTTGGCGCTGAGGCTGAAATTAAGCGCATCGAGTGGCTGAAAGCTCAGCGATACACCAACGTCGCTTATTTTCATCGTGTTCCCGAAACCCCAGAAATTAAATCCATTGATGTTTGCAATTACTTTTTTGCGGTAATCGCTGCCGATGTACAC
>JBAVMD010000641.1:0-1929 GCA_049689695.1 Chitinophagaceae bacterium
TAAAGGAAGGTGAAAGCAATTACCACCACCGCATAGATCAGCATGAGCCAGCCATTCTGCGGATCGGCAAATACTTTTGCGACACCTTGTCCTGATTCAAAACTTGTGTAAGAAAACAATGTTGGCAGGAACATGATTGCCTGTGCAAAGATGATGGGCATTACACCTGCGCTGTTCACTTTTACGGGCAGGAACTGTCTTGCCCCGGTAAACTGCCTTCCGCCAACGATCTGTTTGGCGTAGTTAACAGGTATTTTACGAACACCCTGAATCAACACGATCAATCCCATGATCACTCCAACAAGGAAGACGATCTCTATCACAAATGCCAGAAGGCCGCCAGCACCTTTGGTGGATTTTTGTGTCCACTCCAGGAAGGTTGATTGCGGAAGCCGGGCAAGGATACCCACCATGATGATGAGCGACGTTCCGTTACCGAGTCCTTTATCTGTGATCTTTTCACCAAGCCACATTACAAACAGCGTACCTGCAGTAAGGATGATAGTGGTTGACAACCAGAAATAAGGTGAATAGGAATCAATGATAGCTTCCTGTCCCATCTGCCGCAGGTATGCCACATAGGCGCTGGCCTGTACAACAGTTACGATAACAGTAAGCAAACGTGTCCACTGATTGATCTTTTTACGGCCGCTCTCGCCTTCTTTCTGCAGTTTCTGCATACTAGGGGTAAGAATGGTCATCAGCTGCATGAAGATCGATGCAGAGATATAAGGCATGATGCCCAATGCCAGGATAGAGGCTTGTGAAAAGGCTCCTCCTGCAAATGCATCCAGCAGTCCTAAAGCGCCTGTTTTGGCGCCGGACAAATCGAGCTTGGTAGGATCGATACCGGGCAATACGATGTGAGCACCCAAACGATACACGAATACCAATGTTATGGTAACGATGATCTTGCTCCTCAGCTCTTCGATGCTCCAGATATTTCTGAGCGTCTGTATGAATTTCTTCACGGAATGTTGAAATTTAGTTCGCTATTAAAATCCGGAACAGGTTTGCCTAAAGACACGTGATCCTCAGATGCAAACCTGTTCCAGCATGGCAAATAATTTAAATTGTTAGTCGGCCTCAACAAAAAAGACGCATGTTGAGTGCGTCGGTGCAAATTACTGAAATTTATTGGAGTATTTCGAGTGAGCCTCCGGCTGCTTCTATTGCTGCTTTAGCTTTCTCGCTTGCTTTACTTACCTTAAACGGTATTTTCGCCTTCAACTCTCCATTTGCCAACAGCTTCACTTTGTCTGTACGGCTGATAAGCCCATTGATGTAAAGGTTCTCGGGAGTGAATTCTTTGATGTCGTATTTCTCAACAAGTTGGTCGATCTGTCCCAGGTTGAACACCTTATATTCAATGCGATGTGGGTTTTTGAACCCCCGCTTTGGCAGGCGGCGCTGAATAGGCATCTGTCCACCTTCATGCGCCATCTTTCTTTTATAACCTGCACGGCTTTGTCCGCCTTTATTACCTTTTGTAGAAGTACCGCCATGACCAGAGGCTTCACCGCGACCTATTCTTTTCTCTTTTTTTGTAGAACCTTCTGCAGGTTTAAGATTGTGTAGTTTCATTTTTTGGAGATTTTGAACTCAACGGGGAATCACCCCTCGCTTTAATAAATTAATTAGCTGATGAGCTAATTAGCCAATCAGCTAATTAAGCAACATCTTCCACCTTCAGCAGGTGATTCACTGCTCTTACCATACCCAGGATCTGCGGAGTAGCTTCCACTTCCCTGGAGGAGTTTGTTTTGTTAAGCCCCAGGGCCTGCACCGTCAGCTTCTGGCGCTCCGACCTGTCGATAGGGCTTTTAACTAAAGTGATCTTTATCTTTTTCATAAATAAACTTATTAAGTCATTAGTCGTTAGTCATTGGGTCATTGGTCATCGACTTAATGACCTATTGACTTATTGAC
>JBAVMD010000642.1:0-3162 GCA_049689695.1 Chitinophagaceae bacterium
GCAGTAAATTATTGTGAGATGAATAATTAGTACACTGAAAATTATAAGGGTTCATCTTTGCAATGCCACGAAGCGTTGCCAGCCAGATATTACCTTGCTTATCCTCAGTAATTGAATTGATTGTATTGTCAGGAAAACTGTGTTGGTAAGCCATATCTCTTCTTCGATAAACTACATTGCTGCCGTCGAAACGGAAAAGGCCATTGGTGGTGCCAAACCACATCAGGCCACGGCTATCCTTGAATATGCATCGAACAGATTTTACCCCGGCCTTTTGCAAAACTTCCGGCAAGTCGAATCTTATAGCAGGCTGGTTCACTGCAACAACTGACTGTTGAGCTAATGAAGTAAAAGGCAGCAACAATATGATAAGCAGTCGCATCAACATCGAAAATGCTTACCCTAAAATAAGGATTAATCGTCACTGCCGCCAGAGGTTATACCGGTAACCCCAATGCGGATGCCGGCCGTGCCCGGGCGCCCGTATTCATAACCCCAGATGAAGTCGATGCGCAATATGCGCAGTATGTTTTCGAGCCCTACAAAACCTTCAATGTAATTGCTGTTCTGCTTTATGTAAAATGCATTGGCACCGCCAACAAGATGCCAGTTGAGCCTGCGGAAAAACGGGATCTTGTTGGTGAGCAATCCATTGAAATGATGCTCAACATGAGCTTCGGTATAAAAGCCAGCCTTATTGCTGTATTTGTAATACGGCAATAATTGAAAGCTGTTCAGGTAAGCAGAACGCATCAGCACCTGGTTGCCGTTGAAGTGCTGAAGATCGGGCAATGCAACGCTGTCTTTCTGCAGAAACCCGCCTACGGCAAAATTATACCGGAACGTTCCGCCCAGCTTCAGGTTCACTCCGTCAGTAATACCGAATCTCCACTTGGTATAGTCAATATCACTGCCTAACAAACCATGTACGCCTTTAACCAGGTTCAATGTGAAAGTTGGATATCGGGAACCGATGTTTATTTTTCTGTCTGGCAGTTCAATATAACGTGAACCGGGCCTCCAGCTCAGGGCAACACTCGCAACAACTGCCTGGTGCCGTTTGAAATTCTCCGATACCAGCTCGGAAGGATAATTTGGAGTGTATGTTTTGTTCTTCGAATCGCGCCAGGTAAAATTGGTAGTGTTCTCCAATGGCATCCGGTCCTGGTATCGAAGTCCCGCATTAAATGTAAAGCCATCTCCTATTCCTTTTGAAAAACTCACGCGCCCCGCCCAGGCTTCGTACAGCTTGGCATAATTTCTTTCCCAGAGCAGTGTTGAATATGTATTGGTGAAATAAGAAACAGGATTTGCATTATTGAACTGGTACACGCGTTTGCCTCCCGCTACCGTTACAGACGAAAAATATTTTTTTCCGTAATTATAGGTGAAGATGGAATATGCATTGAAATGTTTATTGCTGAATCCATATCGTAACGAAGGTGTGAAGCTTACGCTGCGCCTGGTATTGGCGGTATCCAGCCGTTTGAACCAGGTGGCGCGCGGACTAACCACCCACCCTTCCACAGTATTAAAATAAACAGATTCAATAAGCGGATCGATCTGTGTATTTGATCTTCTTTTGCGTTTTACGAAGCTCTGTCCGGTAACCAATACGTTTGCGATTGTAATGCGATTGGTGCGACGGTCCAGTGAATCGAGATAGTGCGGATCTTTCCTTGCCAGTTCAAGGCTGTCTTTCTTATGATAATCTTTCACCTCATCGGCCAACAATGGCACCGGCCTGATGGTATCCCAATAATCAGCAGGCTTTTTATTAGAGCCTTCATATACTTTGAGATAAGTGCTGTTGAAAAATGTTTTTGCAAATGCAGGGTTCACATCAAATTTTGAATACACGTTCACGAAGCTGCCATGTGCATCGAAGCCGAACATTTTGATGGCAGGATAGATGACCTGTGTTTTGATCACCCATACATCTTTATCATAAGGCGTATACAATTGTTCTACGCGCAAGGTGTCGAGCAATTGCATCTGCGACTGTTTGGTGAGCTGCAATTGCAGACTGTGAATGCGCCAGTCGCCTTCTGTGATATTGATATACCCTGAAAAAAGCGGCTCGTATTTTCTTCTCGGAATTACGCGGATGCGATTGATCTCTTTTCCTTCTTCGAAAAAACTACCTTCAAATTTATAGCGGTAATAATGCAGGGCATTTTCCGAGATAGGTGAAATGAAGCCACGCGGGTTAAGGCCGCTGCCAAATTGCAGAATGTTGTCGTAAAACGAAACGATCTGCGGCGCGCTCAATCCAAAACCATCTCTCTGGCCGCTCACTTTGGTAGACAACACTTCAATCTTTGTTTTATTGGGCTTGTCAACTGAATAGCTGGCGATGGTCTCTGACAGGTAAATGATCTTTTTCTTGCTGGTATCTCCGTCTTCAAAATCAACTTCCTGTCCCATGAACTTTTTAGGGAAATCGCGCAGCTTCAGCAAACCTTTAATGTATACTTCGCATTGAAATTTATCGAGCTGGTTTAAATAATAAGTTCTTTTCCTGATCGCATTGCGAATGATCTCGTAAGCCGGATCTTCGGTGCCGGGCTTTACTACTACCTCTTTAAGCGAAAGGTCAAGCAGCGCGAGTTGAAAATCCAGCGCAGCGTTTTCCTCTCCGATAGTGATTGTTTTTTCCTGCCGTTGATAACCCACGTATTGCGCCACAATAGTATAGCTGCCGGGACTTAGCTGCAGAAAATATTTTCCTTCGTTATTGGCGGTAGTGCCGATAGTAGTTCCTTTTACCAGGATCGAAGCAAATGGAAGCGGATTGGCTTTTGCATCTGTAATGGTTCCGCTGATGCGGCCCGCACTGGCATAAAAGAAAGCACCAAGCGTGCATAGCGAGAGAAGCAGTAGTTGTTTCATATTGGTGGGGCGAAAATACGGGGTTCCGGGTTTGAGGTTTTGTGTGTGTAGTGTTAAAGTTTCGGGTTTCGGGTGTAGCGTTTCGGGTTCTTCGCGGCAACAACTAGTTTTATCTGTAAACGAACTCCGGACTGAGGAACACGAAACCCGAAACCAGAAACACGAAACTCATCTTACCCTCCGCACATAACTCCCCGCCATCGCAGCAAACCCTCCCACCAGTCCGCCGATAAGGCCGGTGATGATAATGAGTAAAAGCGAGTTTGTGCC
>JBAVMD010000643.1:0-3961 GCA_049689695.1 Chitinophagaceae bacterium
CTCAAGTTGGTGGGTGTCAGCCGCCACCAGGACAGGCCGGGAATGGGCAATGCCGTGCCCGATGCATTGGCGCTTGAAGACATTGAATGGCTTAAGAAGATGGGAGGCAATTTTTTGCGGGTTGCGCATTATCCGCAGGATCCGGTTGTATTGCAAGCCTGCGACAGATTAGGAATACTCGCCTCTGTGGAAATACCGGTGGTAAATGAGATCACGGAGTCTGACAGCTTTTACAATAATTGTGAGCGCATGCAGGTGGAAATGATCCGCCAGAATTACAACCATCCCAGTGTGATCATGTGGTGTTATATGAATGAGGTATTATTAAGGCCGCATTTTAATAATGATAAGGAGCGGCAAAAGATCTACATAGGTAATATCACCAAACTCGCTAAGCGTTTGGAAAACACTACCCGCCGCGAAGATCCATACCGGTATACGATGATCGCGCACCATGGGGATTTTGATAAATATAAAAATGCAGAGCTTACAGATATACCGATGGTGGTTGGATGGAACCTTTACTCAGGCTGGTATGGAGGTGATATCAGTAATTTTCCGGAGTTTCTCGACAAGCATCATCAGCAACTGCCTTCAAAGCCAATGGTTGTAGCGGAGTACGGCGCAGACGCAGATCCACGCATACGAAGCCTGCAGCCAGTACGCTTCGATAAGAGCGTGGAATACACAACACGCTTTCATCAATATTATATGCAGGAAATGATGAAGCGCCCTTTTGTTGCAGGCGCTATGATCTGGAACCTGGCCGATTTCAATTCTGAAAAGCGGGAAGAAACAATGCCGCATATTAATAACAAGGGATTACTAAGGGCAGACAGAATACCGAAGGACCCTTATTACTTTTATCAATCCATACTCACAACAGCACCATTTATAAAAATACTTTCGGCTGACTGGAAAATAAGAAGCGGAATTGCTGATAGCGCCACAAATATTTGTTACCGGCCAATGCAGATCGCTGCAAATCTCGATTCCGTTGAATTGTTCGTGAACGAGATATCTTTCGGGTGGAAGAAACCGGCAAACGGTTTATGCGAGTGGAGCATTCCTTTCCGGAATGGCATGAATAGGATGGAAGCCAAAGGAGTGAAGGAGAAGCAATCGTATTTAGACCAGTCCATAATAGAATTTCGCATGCAGCCGTATTTATTATCAGATACTGTTCTGCGCTTTCAGTCGTTGAATGTTCTGTTAGGCGCCGATAGGTATTTTACCGATACTGCGGAGCAGATATGGCAGCCTGACCAGGCTTATCGTAAGGGAAGCTGGGGGCATGTTGGGGGACGAGCTTTTAAACTGGCCAATAACAATCGCCTGCCTTATGGTTCTGACAAGAACATTCTGGGCACAGACAACGATCCTGTTTATCAAACGCAGCAAACAGGTATATCCAATTACAGGTTAGATGTTCCGCAAGGCGAATACGAGATTACGCTGCATTTTGCCGAGTTAGAAAGCGCCAGCAAAGATCTGCCGTACAATTTATCACCGCCTCCGCCACCCGCAACAATACCGGAACGCAGATTTAATGTATACGTGAATAACAAACTTATGTTGCAAAACTTTGACATTGCTGCGCAATATGGAAGAGCAAGAGCCGTATCAAAAAAAATTAAATTATCTGTATCAGACAATCAGGGAATTCAAATCGCTTTCGAATCTATTGTAGGCGAACCTGTCTTAAATGCAATACAAGTGAAGCGTGTTTATACGGAATACAATAGTTATAGATGAGTTGTTGTTGCTGAAGGAAATTATTTTAGAAAAGCGCTAACCTTTTTTTGTATCGACTTTTTAATTTCAACCCATTTCTGGCCTTTTAAACTTATCGGGTCTTCACTTTCTTCTGCATCCTCAAAATAAGTAAGGGCTTGGGGAATTGAAATTAATAATTGTTGACTGGGGTATTTTTTTTCATAATACTTGATAAAATCAACCATAGTATAGTGTTGCAAGAGCTCTGCAATGTCCCAAAAATCCTTTTTTACGCCTCTTTTCATAATGGCGTTAATTTTCATCGCGATAATATCCGGAATACTGATGAGGCGAATCCCTTCGTTAATAAATGGAGAATCTATTAATGGATGGGAATGTTTTACCAAGTCTACTTTTACATTGTCAATATATCCAAATATGCCTACAGCGTCATTTTTACTGTGGTAAGTAAAGTCTTTAAATTCCTTTTCAAGAAGCTGAATAATATCTTCATTATTGAAAGCAGAGGTAGCAAAAAGATCAATATCTATCGAAAGGCGATGTCCATAATGCAACGATAGGGCCGTGCCACCAACCAATAAAAAATCAGAAAGCTCCGGCAGAGCCATTAGTTTTTTTAATGTAGATAATGTCCCGGGTTCGATTGTTTGGGTTTGTAGCATCGGAAGTCCGTTAATGGCCTGTCAATAACTGCAGCTGCAAGATAAGTTGTATGGAGAGGTAAAAATTTTGTGTTAAGTAATGCATTTGCTACTATTTCATCTCCGTAATACCGCCGGCATTCCCTGATGTCTTCTATATCACCCCGCTCGAATACCCGAGGAATTATAAAAGCAGCACGCTTGTCATAATCCAGCAAATCCATATTTATATCCCAAAAGATTCGCCTGGCAAATACCGGTTTTTTCTTATCAGTATTCATTGCCCTAAAGATACATTTTTACACTTGGAAGTTGTTTAAACAATAATGCACCAGCCGAAGCTGATGCATTATTTTATGAATTATAAATTAACTACTGCTTTATCAATCTCACATTTTCCACGCCTCCGGAAGTTGCCAGACGCATAACATAACTGCCCGGCTTGTAGCTGCTTCCATCCAGTGAGAACCTGTTAATACCTTTCTGCAGCGTAACTGCCTTGTTCATCACAACTCTTCCTGCCAGGTCCATTACAATGATGCTTGCATTCTCATTTTTATTAGAACCAATCGTAACCATAATGGTATTGGTGAATGGATTCGGCGCAATTGCCACGTGTTTGGCGGTTGCGATAACCGGCGGCACTGCGGCTTCCATAACAGCTCCTGTTCTTGAATCTGTTGCGGTTATCAAATCAAATTCAGTCGATGTAGTGGTACCTGTTACGGTTGCATCCTGCATCTTCTCGCAGATGGCTGCCCATGATGATGTGAGGAAGCTCACCTTCACATGATAAGTGCCCGCTGAAAGATTTGATACTGTAATGCTATCAGGCGAATTGGTGTACGACTGATTAAATGTAGTAGCCCAACTGCCGTTGAAGATCTGCACGGTAGCCACAGGCGCTACAAGTCCTTTGATTTTAATATTTCTTACTCCACCTGTTGCAGTGATCTTACTGCAATCCGGCGTACCTGTTGGTGGCGGTGGCGGCGGAGGTGGAGGCGGTGGAGGAGGATTGCCAGTTCCTACAACTACAGCAGATACCTTTTCGCAAATAGGCGACCATCCTGATGTATAAAAATTCACTTTTACATTGTAAGTACCCGCAGTAAGTGAAGGAACCGTAACACTTCCGGGGTTATTATGTGCCTGGTTGTATACTGTAGCCCAACTGCTGTTAAATACCTGTATGGTAACTACAGGAGAAGTTAATCCAGTGAGTGCAATGCTGGTAGTGCCCGGCGTCATTACAATGGTACTACAGTTTGGCGTACCTGTTGGTGGTGGAGGAGGCGGGGGAGGAGGAGGCGCTCCATTCTTTGAGAACTGGATCATCCATTCATACACATTTTTATTATCGGGTGCTGGCCTGTAATCAGGATCATAAGCCTGGTTCCATGCATAATGGAATGATGCGTTAGGACCCGCGGTATCGCATGCAACTACCGCAAAGCTGAACCTTGCATTACCTGGTTTTACCTTATTCAAAGAATCTACCCAGTTTTTAATATATACTTCCGGGCAAGGCTTATCACCCTGGCAGGAAATACCCCACAAACGAACATTGCCTGCAGCCAGGT
>JBAVMD010000644.1:0-5757 GCA_049689695.1 Chitinophagaceae bacterium
AAGGAGTGGTGTTCAACGTTGAACCGCTTATTGAAGACAAAAATCTTAAGATGCACCTTCGTCTTGAAGATACTATAGTCATCACAAAAACAGGCTCGGAGAATCTGACAGCTCTAACCACAACTGAGGTTGATAAGATTTATAAGCTTAAGGGAGAAAGAGGGGTGGGGAAAAAAGTTGGGTTTTGAAGCTTCAAAATGAAAAAACCCTCAGCTTAGCTGAGGGTTTTTTTTATTCGGCTAATTACCAAGCTTTATCAATTTCAATATTACCCTCTCATTGCCCTGCCTCAGCTCCACCAAATAAACGCCAGCCCGGTACGCGCTACCCAATTGTAATTTATTCCCTGGCATCACTACTCTTTTTTCAACCTGCCTTCCTGTAATATCTGTTACAGTCAATTCCGCTTTTTCTTTTTTACTGCTGCTTATGTTCAGTATAAAGAAACTCCTCGACGGATTTGGTAATGCTGTTAATGCAAGACCAGCGGATCTTTCTTCTGTATTTTCTGCGCTGCTTACAATGCGGTTCATTACATTACAATTGCCAAGGTAAGATCCGTTGTTCAAGTTGGCCGGCACTGCACTTGCACTAATGCAATTTGTGCTTGCATTAGCAGGATTGCCCGGAGGAACTTTGCAGATCATTACCTTATCAAGCTTATTGCCGCACCGCACATCCACCACATTTACAAGCTTACTGGCTGTGCCACTGCAACCCGATGCATCCGTTACCGTTACGGTATACGTGACAGGTACAGTTGGTGTAACGGTGATGGTTGGTGTAGTTGCGCCATTGCTCCATAAATAACTGAGTGCTCCGTTAGCGCCGGTAACATTTACAGAAAGTGTAAGATCAGACGCAGGCTGATAACCGATGTAAACAGTATTCGGTAGCACACCGTTGTTGAGCGTCATGGCATCGGGAATGATCACTGATAACCGGCACACATCATTCAATAAATAAGCTGCTACCAATCCTGCGTTAATGCCATTCACAGTAGTTCTTCCAACTGCATACACGCGATTATTCCGGATCTGGAGGTCTTCTAAAATATCAATGCCGTTGTCAAAATCTGTTGTAACCATTCCATCCCCGGAGAAGCTGTTATCTGGTGTGCCGTCAGGATTAAAACGCATTAATACAAAGTTGTCGGCACTTGTGCCTCCCGCAATTATTTTTCCATCAGGCTGAACTACTACAGCGCTGAAGAAGCCTGGCCCCACACCAGGGTCCAGTATTAATTTTCCGTCTCCGGAAAAACTGTTATCAAGCGTGCCGTCAGGATTATACCGCAGAAGTAATGCAGATGCGCCGGTGCGGCCGGCCACAATTATTTTTCCATCTGGCTGCAATGTGATGGCCCCTGCAATATCGAAACCTATATCCGTTGTTACGCCTCCACCACTAAAAGACAGATCGGTAGAACCATCCGGGTTCAAACGCGACACTATAATGTTCACTGCACCAAGAGGATTCTGAAGACCCGCAGTACCCGTTATCACTATTTTCCCATCGGGCTGCACTATCATATCGGCGGCTCTGTCGAGAGGTGTAAAGATGACCGGCCTGATCCCATTGACGCCAAAACCGGCATCATTCGATCCGTCAGGATTATAACGAACCACTACCATATGCTCAATGACACCTATACCCCGCACAAACGGACCAAGTTCCCAACCTCCGACCACTATTTTACCATCTCCCTGCACCGAAACTGCAACGGCAAAACCCCCGAACACGCCCAGGGGTGTGATCGCTTTCCCTGGTCCGCCTAGTATATTTCCTGATAAACTATTATCCAATGACCCGTCAGGATTCAGCCTTGCCATACCAATTGCACTTCCGAGGGTTCCAACCACAATAATCTTTCCATCCGGTGTAATGGCTACATCACTTCCAACATCGTTGGCTCCGAAGCTAACAGTGGTCATCCCATCTTCTGAAAAGCTGTTATCGAGCGTGCCATCCGTATTGTACCGTGCAATTGCAAAATCACCGTTAACAGTACCAATTGTGACGATCTTGCCATCAGCCTGAATAGCTGAAGACAAATAAGTGGTTGGAGCGTTCACCGGGAAATTAGTCCTTACATAACCTACTGTCCCAAAACTCAGGTCAAGGTTGCCCGCCTGTCCATTCGCCGCAATGCAGGAAATCACAAAGCCCAGCGCCAGAAAAACTTTTTTCATAGCTGAAATGTTTTTATTAAGAAAATATGATCAGGGCATGATTACCAGAGGTGATAAGCGAAGGTCTGGTTAAACTAATCCAAACCGGATAATTCTGACAGGAGGTATTGAAAGGTAGCTTTTTTTAAGCATAAAACCCCGGCTATCTGAGCGCAGAACGCGTCCGCCGCTTTTTCGATTGTAGCCGTTCTTCATTACCGGTTCCAGCATACGGAAATGCATACCTGAGCTCACCCTTATTTACAGGAATCATGACCACAAGGTCTTCTTCTGGTGACCAGTTAAATATTAACCATTTTAATAATTTATATTTGGTAACACTATCTCCACTAAAAAACCTTTCGTATGAAATTTTTAAAAACTATCTGCACTGCGCTATTAGCCTGCTTTACGTCAACCATCTTTGCCCAGGTTGAACAAGTAACAGAAAATCAGGCTGGCATCTCCCGAAGACTTCAACATGAGATTGACATAACCAAAGATCCTTTTCTTGGCTTTGTTCCGAAAGATAGATTAGTAACCGCTTACAAAATACGGCAGGCAAAACTGAAAGAGCTTAGCCAAAACAACCGCGCTCCTTTATTTACCTGGACCGAGCGAGGCCCTAACAGCGATGTAGTGGGACCGAGCAATGGAAATTCCAGGCCGGGAAATGGCAAAACTTCCGGCAGGGTAAGAGCTATCTGGGAAGACATAAGTGATGCCACAGGAAAAACGGTTTGGGTGGGTGGAATAGATGGCGGCCTCTGGAAAACGAACGATATTACAGCCAATCCTGCCACGTGGACACCTATCAATGATTTCTTCGGAAATCTAGCCGTGGCAAGTATTTGCCAGGACCCTTCCAATCCGGCTATCATGTATTTTGGAACGGGTGAAAAAGCAATTAATGCTGATGCTGTTCGAGGCGCGGGCATCTGGCGAAGCATTGATAATGGCCTTAATTGGGATGTAATGCCAGGCACATCTAACTTTTGGAACGTGAGCAAGATCGTGTGTGATGCGGCGGGTAATTTATATGTTGGCTGCAATTCAATTTCAAATAACCAGGGACTGCAACGCTACACAAAAGCTACAGGAACCTGGACGAATATCACCCCCTCAGGTCTTGATGCAAGAGTGCCTGATATTGAATTAAGCAGTATGGGTAGGCTGCATGTGGTTTGCGGATATTACAATACTGCTACTGCCAGTGCAGGTTACCGTTATACTGATAACCCGGCTACGGTTACCTCAACAACCTGGACATCGCCGGCTGTTTCTTTCTCTCCCGTGCAATATAATGTTGATTTGGCCAGCAGTGGAAATACATTGTATGCACTTGCATCGAACAGCAGCTTCCAGGTAACTACAATCTATAAATCAACCAATGGCGGAGCTAACTGGGCGGCAACGGGAGCAACACCATCGTTTACAAGCGGACAAGCGTGGTATTGTCTTGGCATAGCTGTTGACCCTAACAATGCAAACAATGTAATTGTAGGAAGCCTGGATTGCTATAAAACTACCAACGGCGGCACAAGCTGGAGCAAGATTTCTGAGTGGGTGGGAACTGCCGGGCAATATGTTCACGCGGATCAGCAAATTATCACATGGCGTAATAACAACCAGGTGCTTTTTGGCTCGGATGGCGGTGTTCATTATTCTGCCAATGGCGGTACAACCATCAGCGACAGGAATGTTGGCCTTCGCATAAAGCAGTTTTATGCGATTGCAGTGCATCCAACATCAACCAATTATTTTTTAGGAGGCGCACAGGATAACGGTGTGCATCAGTTGAACAATGCGGGCATGGGCGCCTCGGTTGAAGTAACGGGCGGCGATGGGGCCTTCGTTCATATTGATCAGGACCAGCCGCAATACCAATGGGGATCGTATGTGTACAATCAATACAGAAGAAGCACCAACGGCGGTTCAAGCTGGTCATCGGTAAACTATAGCAGCAGTGCTGGAAAGTTTATCAATCCTACAGATTATGATGACGCTGCAAACATCATGTATTGCAGCGGCAATGCCAATGCCTTTGTTCGATGGAGCAATCCGCAAACCGGAAGCACTTTTACATCTGTTACCATGAGCGGATTGAACGGCGGGAAGGTTTCTGCATTAAAAGTTTCACCTTATAGCAGCAACGTAGTCTACTTTGCAGGAGGTGGAAGCGGTGTTACGCCTTCACTGATAAGGGCGGCATCTGCAAATGCCACACCCACATTCACAAGTATTGCCGGAACAGGTTTAACTACTCCCGCAAGCGCTAATTTTTCAAGCATTGAATTAGGTACGAACGAGCAAAACATTATCGTTGCTTATTCTAATTATGGTATAAACAACCTTTTCGTTACCTCAAATGGAGGCGCCTCGTGGACGGCTATCGATGGCAATCTGCCTGATATGCCTGTGCGTTGGGCTATGTTTTACCCGGGCGATAATTCAAGAGCGATTATTGCAACCGAAACCGGTGTTTGGCAAACAGAACTAATTAACGGAGCATCTACTACCTGGGATCCGGAAACAGGCTTTCCGAACGTGCGTACCGATATGTTGCAATATCGTGCAGGTGATGGTTTGCTGGCTGCAGCTACACATGGCCGTGGTATATTCACAACCATTATAGGCGCGCCGCCCACATGCGGTACAGTGAGTGGGTTAAGCGCTTCAGCCATTACACAGAATGCTGCAACTGTTAGCTGGAATTCATTGAGTGGGGCGCTGAATTATGATGTTGACTACAAGTTAAACTCTTCAGGAACATGGGTGAATGCTGCTGCGGCAACAACAAGCTTATCTGTAAACCTCAGTGGCTTGAGTGCCGGTTCATTATATGATTACAGAGTAAGGGCAAATTGTTCCGGCGCAACAGGTGGATATGTGCAGGCTCAGTTTACAACTACAACGCCTGTTACCTGTCCTGGCCCATACGATATAAGCACCAACGGCACTATAAGTGGCGCAGGTGCCATTCCATTTAATACTGATGTAAAAGGTTTGATCAGCCCTACAGCAGATGATGACTATTATCGTTTTGTGATCACTACCGGCGGCACAGCTACTATAACACTCACTACCTTACCATTCGATTATGATGTCAGGTTGTATAACAGCAGTGGCACGCAGTTAGCTATTTCGCAGAATGGCGGCACCACCAGCGAAACAATTTCCCGTACCTACACAGCTGGTACTTACTATGTAAGAGTATATGGTTATAATGGAGCCAACAGTTCCACCAACTGCTATACATTGAAAGTGCAATTGGGAACAGCATCACAACAGGAAGCGCCAATTGTAAGTGCAGAAAGCCTGACAGTGAAGATCTTTCCCAATCCTGCCAGGGATAAAGTAAGTATATATTTTATTGGTGATAATAGTCGCCGCAACCTGGTTGTGTATGACATGACTGGAAAGATTGTTTATTCTCAGCCTTTAAAAGATATGATCACAACCTTAAGTTTGGCCAAACTTGCGAGAGGCACGTATGTAGCGAAAATAATAGGGCTTAATGGAAAAGTTTTGTATACTGAAAAGATTGTAAAAGAGTAATCTGAATAAGTGTAAAGCCGCCCCAGGA
>JBAVMD010000645.1:0-7316 GCA_049689695.1 Chitinophagaceae bacterium
TGTTAGAACCTCCAACCTCAAACTTCCAACCTCCAACGTTTATATTTGCTTCATGCAACTGATCCAGGTTACAGACAAATCCCTTGCAAAAGACTTCTTACTCGTTAACGTTCTGGTGAACAAAGGCAATCCCAATTATATCCGGCCGCTGGATACGGATGTAGAAGCGGTATTCGATCCGGAAAAAAATAAAACTTTCCGGCAGGGAGAAATCATCCGGTGGATATTAAAAGATGACGAGGGCAACCTGGCTGGACGCATTGCCGCTTTCGTAAATAAAAAATACCGCAGTAAAGGCGACGAAGGCCCGGTGGGTGGCATCGGCTTTTTCGACAGCATCAATAACCAGTATGCTGCAGATATGCTGTTTGATGTAGCAAAGCACTGGCTGCTGAGCAAGGGCATGTATGCCATGGATGGCCCCATCAATTTCGGGGACCGGGACCGCTGGTGGGGGTTACTGGTGCAAGGCTTCCAGGAGCCGCTCTACTGCCTCAATTATAACCCGCCTTATTATCAGCAATTATTCGAGACCTACGGGTTTAAACCATTTTATAACCAGATATGCCTTGGGCGCAAAGCTAAAAATGCTGTTACGGAAAAAGTGCTCAGCCGTCATGCGTTCTATGCTAATAACCCGGCCTTCAAGGCAGTGCACATCAATAAGAACCAACTGGAAAAATTTGCCGCGGATTTTACTATTGTATACAACAAGGCCTGGGCCGGCCATGGCGGACTTAAGGAAATGCGGAAAGAACAAGCAGTCTTGCTCTTTCAAAAAATGAAGCAGGTAATGGATGAACGCATTATTTGGTTCGCCTACCATAACAATGAGCCTATTGCCATCTTTGTAAACCTGCCAGACCTGAACCAGTGGTTCAAATACCTTAAAGGCAAATTCGGATTGCTGGATAAGGTCAAGTTTTTATGGTACAAGCGCACGCGTCCCTGTAAAAAATTCGTAGGGGTTGTATTTGGCGTGGTGCCGGAATTCCAGGGTAAGGGAATGGATTCCTATATAATTGTTGAGTCCGCAAAGATCATTCAACACCATACTGAGTACGAGGAATATGAAATGCAGTGGATCGGCGATTTCAATCCAAAAATGGTCAACGTGGCGGAAGGCATAGGCGATACCTACCGCAGCCGCACTTTGGTCACCTACCGCTATCTTTTCGACCGGACTTTAGAGTTTAAACGCCACCCGATGCTTAATTAGCTGATCAGCTAATTAGCTAATTAGCTAATGCTGTATATTGCAGCCGGGTTATGGATAAATTCATTGTTTCAGCAAGAAAGTACCGGCCGCAAAACTTCAGCACTGTCGTAGGGCAGCCGCATATCACAACTACATTAAAGAACGCAATAAAGAACAATCAGCTAGCGCACGCTTTCCTGTTTTGCGGGCCGAGGGGTGTTGGTAAAACCACCTGTGCACGCATACTGGCAAAGACCATTAACTGCGAACAGCGAAGTGCTGATGGTGAAGCCTGCAACCAATGCAATTCCTGCGTTTCTTTCAACGAGGGAATTTCACTGAACATTCATGAACTGGATGCCGCAAGCAATAATTCTGTAGACGATATTCGCACGCTGGTAGAGCAGGTTCGCTTTGCGCCGCAGGCAGGAAAGTACAAGGTGTATATAATAGATGAGGTACACATGCTCAGCTCATCTGCCTTCAATGCATTTCTGAAAACGCTGGAAGAGCCGCCACCTTACGCCATTTTTATTCTTGCTACCACTGAAAAACATAAGATCCTTCCTACCATATTGAGCCGTTGCCAGATCTTCGATTTCAAGCGCATCACATCAAACGATACGGTAGAGCATCTGCAGGACATCTGCAATAAAGAAGAGATCAAAGCCGAAACTGCAGCCTTGCAGGTGATCGCACAAAAAAGCGAAGGCTGTATGCGCGATGCGCTCAGTATACTCGATAAGATCGTAAGCTTCACCAACAGTGAGGTCACTTATAAAAATACACTCGAGCATCTCAACATCCTGGACGCCGATTATTATTTCCGTATGATGGACCACCTGCAACAGCAGGACCTTGCCGGTTCTATGCTATTGTATGACGATATCAACCGCAAGGGCTTCGAAGGCGATCTGGTACTGGAAGGCTTTGCTGAATTCATGCGCAACCTGCTGGTGTCTAAAGACGAGCGGGCCGCCAGCCTGCTGGAAGTAGTAGAAACTTTCAAGGAAAAATATTATACGGTTGCTAAAAAGATCCAGTTGTCTTACCTCGTGAGCGCACTGAACATATTGAACGATGCACAGATCAATTACAAGGCAGCCCGCAATAAAAGGCTGCACCTGGAATTGACGCTTATAAAGCTTTGCTACCTGCAGCAGGCCTTGCAATTATCGGGCGATGCGGTTGGAAAAAAAAAATTGAATGAGCCATCTATAGGCTTTAAGGTTACCCCCATCAGGGCCATGAAGGCACCCACAGAAAAGCAGGAAGGAAAGCCGGCTAAACCTGCCATTGCTGAGCAGAATATTCCTGTGGCAACCGCCGGTCCAAAACTGATCATAGAAACGCCCAAGGCGCCCCCGGCTGCAGCATCGGAACCAAAAGCGGAACCACGGCCTGCGCAACAACCAGAAACCGGCCGCAAGATATCATCGCTGAATAAGATCCGCCAGCAGATCTCCACTTCCAACGGTAACGGTTCAGCGCAATCCAGGCCGCTGACAGAAGAAGAGCTGCACCAGGTATGGGGATTGTTCCAGCAACATCTCAGGGATAACCGCAATTCAGCCGTGCAGGGATTTGGCGTATCGGAACTGAGAATGAAAGATGAAAAGACTTTCGAGATCATAACCCCGGATAATATTTCACAACGCTTCATTGAAGGCGAAAGGCTGAAACTGCTGGAATTCATACAACAGCATTTCAATAACCGCCACATCAGCTTTGCGATCATCATGGAAGAAAAAACCATTGAAATAGCACCTGCAGATGTGCCATTGACCCGGAAGCAGCAATACTTCAAGATCATTGAGCAGTACCCGTTGGTAAAAGAGCTGAGGGACAGGTTGAACCTGGAATTGGATTACTGATCAATTTGAAAATTGCTCAATGGCTCAATTGCGCGGCGAAATCTTCATTTTCACATTGAGCCATTTTCAAATTTGCTAATAATAAATTAACTAATTTCGACCCTCCAATAACTTCATATTATTATGGCTGATGTGATTCTGATGCCCCGCCTGAGCGATACCATGACAGAAGGCGTAATTGCAGCCTGGCATAAAAAAGTAGGCGATCCCGTAAAGAAAGGCGACCTGTTGGCCGAAGTGGAAACAGACAAGGCTACCATGGAGCTGGAAAGCTACAAGGATGGCACGCTGCTGCACATTGGCATAGATAAAGGAGGCAAATTACAGGTGAATGATCTCCTGGCCATTATCGGCAAGCCGGGTGAGGATATATCAGGGATTGTGAAAGGATCAGGTGAGGGCGCGGCAGTATCGGTTGATAAGCCAGTGGCGAGTGAGAAGGCTCCTGCGGAGAAGGAACAAGCCGTAAGCGGCAAGGCTCCTGCGGAAAAGGCACAAGGCACAAGTGACAAGGCTCCGGAGGAGAAGGGACAAGGTACAAGGGACAAGGAACAGGGTGGGCAGGGAATGGATATTTCGAAAATGGAAGAAGTGATACTGATGCCGAGATTGAGCGATACCATGACCGAAGGCGTTATAGCTGCCTGGCATAAGAACGTGGGCGATGCTGTAAAAAAAGGCGAAGTGCTGGCCGATATCGAAACCGATAAAGCCACCATGGAGCTGGAAAGCTATAAAGAAGGAAAACTGTTGTACCAGGGCGCCAAGGTGGGCGAAAAGATCATGGTGAACGACCTGCTGGCCATCATTGGCGATGAAAGCAAGGTTGACGTAAATAAGATTGTTTCCGCAAAATCGGGTACCGCTGGTGAAAGCAAACCTGCTCCCGATGAAGACGCATCAGGTTCCGCAAAAACAACTTCCTCCACTCCTGCCGCAGAACCGGAGCAGGAAACCGTCAACGGCTCGGCTTCAGAAAATGGGCGCGTGAAAGCATCACCGCTCGCTAAGAAGCTTGCCGCTGAAAAAGGGATCGACCTGAATGCAGTCAAAGGCAGTGGCGATGATGGGCGCATTACCAAAAAAGACATTGAGAATTATAAAGGAAACCCTGCCCAGGACCGCAGCGCATCTGATTCAGAACAGGCAAAAAGCGCATACGCTGCCGATGCAGCGCGTGGCCGCAGCGCTTCTCCGCAAGGCGAGGTAAGCTTTGATGAAACGCCTGTTTCGCAAATGCGCAAAGTAATTGCAAAGCGCTTGGCGGAAAGCAAATTCACCGCTCCGCATTTTTACCTCACCATGAGCATCAACATGGATAAGGCGGTAGAAAGCCGTGCGAAGCTGAATGAGATCTCTCCCGTAAAAATATCTTTCAACGACATGGTCCTGAAAGCATGCGCCGTTGCGCTGAAGCAGCACCCGCAGGTGAACAGCAGCTGGCTGGGTGATAAGATCCGTCACAATCATCACGTGAACATAGGCGTGGCTGTAGCGGTAGAAGATGGCTTGCTGGTGCCGGTAATAAGATTTGCCGATACAAAATCCCTGAGCCAGATTGCTTCAGAAGTAAAAACATTCGCACAGAAAGCCAAGGATAAAAAATTGCAGCCCGCAGATTGGGAAGGCAACACCTTCACCATTTCTAACCTGGGCATGTTTGGCATAGATGAGTTCACCGCCATCATTAATCCCCCCGATGCCTGCATCCTGGCAATTGGCGCCATTCAACAGGTTCCCGTTGTTCATGAAGGGCAAATAAAAGTGGGCAACATCATGAAAGTAACCATGAGCTGCGATCACCGCGTTGTAGACGGAGCAAGCGGCGCGGCATTCCTGCAAACACTGCAGGGATTGCTGGAGGAGCCGTTGAGGATGTTGGTTTAAGGGTTTACTCCAATTCCCCACGGTAAGGTTTTTGCATAACTGCCATAAACTTTTATGTATGAAACAAAATGCGTTAATCTATAGCAGTTTATTGATGGCCGTTAGTATGCTCTCATCCTGCGAAGTGATCGGTGGTATTTTCAAAGCCGGTGTTTGGGTTGGAGTGATCGTGGTAGTGGCGATCATCGCACTTATATTATGGCTTGTTGGCCGCAGCAGGAAGTAATCACTGCACCTGCAGCAGGCTTACTTTTCCATCCATTGTGGATACTATCACCTGCTGTTTGCTGAGTACCTGCACGGTATTTACCATAGAATTATCCAGCTTATGCTTCCAGGCTATCTTTTGCTGCCTGGGGTCTATGCAATACACCACACCCGAACGCGTGCCAAAGAACACAAGACCGTCTTTTTCCAGCGGCATGGAGGGCACATGGTCATATCCAAAGCCGCAATGCATTTTCCAGGCAACGGGCTGCTGGTCACGCCCGGTTTTAAAAGCCACCAGCGTATCGTTCATGGTTTTGCCATACACCAGTTTTTGATCTGCAGATAATCCGATGGATTCACGCACAGACGATTCATTGCTGCGCCATGCAGTTATACCGTTTCGTCCATTGATGGCCGTTATATACCTGTCAGGAGCCGCAACATATACTATGCCTTCAGCGGCTACTGGTATACAGGATGCGGGAGAATAGTTTCGCACGGTAGACCCGTTGCTCCATTTCCATGCAAGCACTCCTGTCTTTTTATCCAACGCATACAGGTAAGTATCCCATGCGCCAACGATTATTTTTCCATCGTACAGCAAAGGCGTGCTCACAACCGGGCCAGACAACCCATCGAAAAACCATAACTCCCTGCCGGAATTTAGATCAATGGCGCGGATGCGATGATCGCTTCCGCCGATGTACACAACATTGCTATCAATGAGCGGCGAGCCTAATACGGCAGCACCTGTCTGAAGCTTCCATTGCAGCTTGCCATTCCTTACATTAAGGCAATAGATATTTCCGTCGGCTGAACCCAATACCAGTTTTCCCCTGGAGACAGCCGGAGATGAAAAAACGGATGCACCTGTTTGATAGGTCCATCGCTTTTTGCCGTTCAGTAACGATAAAGCCTCTACCCTGCCCTGTTGGTTGCCGAAAATAACCAGTCCGTCAGCAACCGCAGGCGTGGAGATCACGTTTGCATCTGCCTGAAATGTCCAGCGCGGCTGCACAAAAGGGTACTCCCGGTTAACGCTGTAATCGGGCCGTGCAAATGATTTCTGCTGATCGTAGCCTTTCGTTTCCAGTTTCACTTTTGCCCAGGCAGGCAATGTTTGAACGGCAGGCTGGCGTTCGTAGAAGAAAGCGGAATCCTGGCCGATATCTACAAGATTATATCCCCCGGGTGCGGCTTTGGCGCGCAGGTTAGAGCGGCCCATCACGGCGGGTATGTCTTCAAAATTCATTTTTCTGTTGGCATGTCCGTGCCCGCACAATGCGAGTATGGTATTGTGTTTTTTCAGCCGGCTGGTTATTTCATACCAGTTATCTAGTCCATTGTCAAGGGGGTAATGATTTAAAAAAACCACAGGCTGACCCGGAGATGTATTTTTGAGCTGGTTGTCCAGCCAGATGACCGCATCTTTAGGCACGTGCCCATCGCTCATGCGTACATAGGGGCCCGATGCACAGCCGATAAACCGGATGCCATTATAATCGAACGCGAATTTGTCGTTCCCGAAAGTTTGTATGAATCCAAATCCACCGCTTTCACTCCAGCCGGTATCATGATTGCCGGGAATGATATAGTATGGGATTTTCAGGCTGTCCAGTATTTGTTTCGCCATTTTGAGTTCGGCAGGTGTTCCCAATTCTGTGATATCTCCTGTGATCACCACAAAGGCCACATCGTTCATTTCATTGATGTCCTTCACCGTTCTGCGCAGGTCTTCTTCGGCTAAGCCATTGGGTGAGCCAATATGGGTATCAGAAATAAAAGCGAAACGGAAAGCCTTGATCTGTGACCAACCCGCAAGTGTGCAGAAAATAAGAATGATGACCGTCAAAAGGCGTTTCATACCGGCAATATATTAGTAATTTGGTATTTGGCATTAGGTAATAGATATTAGGGGGTAAAAAGTCTTTTGGTATTTTCTAAATCTACAAAATGCACGTTCCCACTCACGCCATCAGCTGGTTCGAGATCCCGGTCAATGATTTCGATCGCGCAAAAAAATTCTACGAAACCATTTTCGATTACCAGATGCCTGAAAACCAGATGGGACCTGCACGCATGGGTTTCTTGCTGTACGATTTCCAGAACGGCGGCCGCGGCGGTGCCATCGTGCACAACCCCGGCTT
>JBAVMD010000646.1:0-3116 GCA_049689695.1 Chitinophagaceae bacterium
GGAGTACGATTGCTGACAATAGCGTAAACACAGCAATTAGCTTTGCTTCAAGTGACAACTTCATTAGATAAGGTTTATAAACTGTTACTGGGCCGCAAATTAACACATAGTCATTTAATATTAACCCCGTATAAAAACGGGATTCTGCCTGATCATCATACCCAGTTTTTCCGGATCTCCGCATCTGCCGGTATATAGTTGATGTATTGGACCAGCCGGGGAACGTTAGCGGTATTAGGGCTGCTGCCATGAGGCAATGCCTGGTGCCAGATAATGAAATCGCCTGCATTAGCAGCAATTGGTTTTGCGCCTAAAGCGTGCAGGTCTTCCTTTCGTGGGTCGGTGCCGGGCGGCAGGCTGCCGATCCATTCGCCGATCGTGTTATGAAAACCGGGCACCAGTGTAAACGCACCCTGGTTGGCTTTTGTATCAGATAAATAGAGTAAGCCCTGCAGGCCGTAAGGAATTGGCAGCTCAAGGCTCACATCCCAGTGAAGCCGCGGCCCGGGGAAGGTCCATAATTCATTTTGTGGTGGATTGAAGCTTACCCTGTCAGTATTCATCCACAGGTCTGTTCGTCCCCACAACTGTTCATAGGCAGCCCTGATCTTCTCTGACCGCCGGTTTTCTTCCAGGATGGGATGCTGAAAGAGTTGCACCATGATGCCTTGCCGGCCGGGATGCGGTTTGTACCAGGAAGAAGGATCGTTTATAGAAATGTCCAGGAAATTGCAGATCGCTTCTATGGTCTTATTGCAAGCCTCCTTGGTAACGGCTTCGCGGATGATGACATAACCATGCGTATTCCAGTGTTCAATATCTTCTGCTGTAAGAATATGGCCGGTTGATGTATTTTGCCCGCCGTTGTTGGCCAGGTGAACAAGGCGGTTGAACTCCTCGATGCGGGACATAGCAATATCGCTGTTGTTGACAGAGCGTATCCATTGTTCAAATTCATCAAAATCCGGTTGCGACTCGAACAAGTAGCGAATGGTTTGTTCAAGCCCCAGCCCCAATGCGCTGAGCATAGTGATGTCTGTGTTCCATTCTTCCGTCAGCGCCTCCTGTGCCAGGCTGCCTTCTCTTCTTGCCATCGCTTTTTCCCAATACCTTTTCAGGTGCATGATGCCAAGGCTGCTTTTTTCTGTGGAGGGGGTCATGGGAGCAATTAATTTATTGGTTTATTGGGAGGAGGTCATTGGGCATTTAGTCATTTAGTCATTAGGTCATTAGTCAATGACTTACTGACTCAATGACCTACTGACTCAATGACTAAATGACCAATGACCGCTCCTTTACAAATAAACCAATAAACTAATAAACCAATAAACAAAAAATCCATTTCCTTTGCATGTCTATGCTATCTATCACTTCGCTCAATTCCGGAAGCAACGGTAATTGTTATTATGTGGGCAACAACGAGGAGGCTATTCTTGTTGATGCAGGCATATCGTGCAGGGAGATAGAAAAGCGAATAAAAAGATTGGGATTGGCGATGCATAAAGTAAAGGCGGTGATGGTTTCGCACGAGCATTCCGATCACATTCGCGGCATCCCGGTCCTTGTAAAAAAATACCAGCTTCCCTGCTATATTACACCGGCTACGCTGCAGCATGGCGGACTATGGCTGGAGGAACAATTCGTAAGAACATTCAATGCGCATGAGCCTGTAACTATCGGTGGGCTTACCATTACTGCTTTTCCCAAGCTGCACGATGCCAGCGATCCATATAGTTTCATTGTTTCATGCAAGGAGGTGCGGGTAGGTGTATTTACCGACATCGGTTCACCCTGCGAGCATGTGATCCGTTATTTCAAACAATGCCATGCAGCTTTTCTCGAAGCCAATTATGATGAAGACATGCTGGCCAACGGAAGATATCCTTATTATTTAAAGAAGCGCATCAGTGGCGAGAAGGGGCATCTTTCCAATAAGCAGGCGCTGGAGCTGTTCCTGCAGCACAGGCCGGCGTTTATGAGCCATCTGCTGCTATCGCATCTTTCAAAAGAGAACAATTCCCCGATGCTCGTGGAGCAACTTTTTAAAACGCATGCAGGCAAAACAGAGATCGTTGTAGCATCACGCTTCAATGAAACACCGATTTATACTATTGTTGGTAAAACCGGCGGACTCATTTCGAAGAAGCGATTGCCTCTCGCCTCCGCTCAATTGCAATTCTCCTTTACATGAATTGGATAAAATAGTTATTGTTTATTGCGCTGCTTCGGCCTCCGAAGGAGGCAATCTGCAAAATCCATAAATCATCTTTAATCTGCGCTACAATTCTCATGTTTCGATTAAATCCTGATTTTGTATAAGGAAGCGCAGATTAAAGATGATTTATAGATTTTGCAGATTGGGCAGCGAAGCTGCCGTGGGTGCGTTGGTCGTGATAAAAATCCGTATTAACACGCATGACATAAGTAACTAAAATTCCTTAGTTTAGACCTGCAGCCTTTACACCTTTTATTCATGGCACATCCCTTCTTTGAAGTAACGAGATATCCTGCTAACAGGCCAGAGGCCATTGAATTGCTCAGGGTGCTGGTTGACCTTTACGATACATCACAAAAGCTCACGGATATTTATACGCAGTTTGGTGGAGATGTTGCTGATCTTTCCGTTCAGGGAACGCTCAGGAATTTATGGAATGAAGCGCTGCGCAATCTTACAAAATCACAGCCAGCCTTGCGCAATCTGTGTGACTTCGTTAAAAACAAGTATCCCGCTAACCAGGACGTGCAAAATGTTATTCTTGCGGTGGAAACTGCCATACCTGCCAGTGAGATCAGCATCATTTCCGGCGATGTGCTCATTCTTGACCGCAAGCCGCTTCGTGTTGATATCGATAAAATATCGCCGGAGGAAAATACCACCAAAGTGATTTTGGTGCGCGGACAAAAGAAAAGCGGTAAAAGTCACTGCCATTATTTATTTGAAAGGTTGGCGCGTGAAAATGGCGCCGTACCGGTTTATTTAAGCTCCGACCTGATATCTACACTTGATCCAGAATTGCTGAATGAATTGTTCAGTCCCTTCGGGAAAGATGCTAAACCACCACCCAAAGACTCATCGCCCTCTGCCTGGTATAAGTCCGTCTGCACCTCGCTTCAGA
>JBAVMD010000647.1:0-10400 GCA_049689695.1 Chitinophagaceae bacterium
TCTCCTGACTTATAAGCGAATTCAGCTGCGCTTCATCTCCAAACAAAAATAAAGCGACCGGCGATTTGCTTTCCGATAAAAAAAGGCGGACACCTTTCACCGCTTCCGCAGGTGCAAAGTCTCCACCCATCATATCAATGCCAATATTCATTCAGGCAAGCTATGAAATATATTCGCTGATTACTTCTTAATTGGAGCTTTTTCAGCCACTACCTTGCCCTTATAGAACAATTTTCCTTCGCTTACATGGGCGCGATGGCGAACATGAATTTCACCTGTAGTGGAATCTGTGCTCAGCGTAACTTTCTCCGCTTTGTAGTGCGTTCTCCGCTTGGCGCTGCGCTGCTGCGAATGTCTCCGTTTCGGATTAGGCATAACCTCTAAATTTAATTATTTATCTAAATCTTTGAACTTTTCAAGTCCTTTCCAGAGCGGGTTTTCCTGTTGCCCCTCCGGCGCTCTCATGCGTTTAAGCGCTTCAACCGCCGATTTGTTGCAATGTGGACCACTCATGTCTTCAAACTCACACATCTTCTGCATCGGGATGCTCAGGTTGATGAACTCATAGATCCAGTCTGACAAATGCAGGTGGCTCTCACCCCTGGAAATATAATATACATCCGGGTCCTCTTCCTGTTCATTCATCTCATCAGGATCGTCTACCAGCTTCACCACTACATTGAACTCATCCCACAAATTGAGGGGAAGGTTTCCGCTGCAACGGTCGCAGGTAACTTCAAGCTGTCCGCCTACCTCAAATTTCAGCAGAATGAATCCTGCTTTCTTATCCAGCTTCAGCTTCACCGTTGCGTGGCAATTGATGAAATCCTGTTGCTGGTATGCTGTAAAGAACTTATCCGTTATCTGGTACTCATATTCATGAATCCCGGGTTTTAGTCCAACAAATGGTATTTCGAATTCCCGCCGCCCGGTCATGACTTCTTTTTTAAAGAGTTCGCAAAGGTAGGGGAAATGAAGAAATTAGCCATAAAGTTGAAGTAATTATTCATTATTAATTATAGATTATTTCATGGACCCACTCCGTGATGGATGTGACCACAAATAATTAATAATCAATAATTAATAATTAATTCTCCAATGCAGCAGAAACCCTTTCCTGGGACCTGGTCAGCCGCAGCAGGTTACCTATGCTTTGAGTCGCAGTGAGGTGTACAATCCTGATATCCAGCCAGAAAGAGGCGTTTTGGACATAGAAAGCGTCCCATTCGTACCGGCGGATAATGCTTTCTTCCCTGATGGCCGGACCATGATAGCCCTTGATCTGGGCCAGGCCGGTGATACCGGGCTTTACAAAATTGCGCAGCTTATAACGCGGCACCAGCCCGGAAAACCGCCGGCAGTCCTGATGCATATGGGGGCGGGGACCCACAATGCTCATGCTGCCCATCAATACGTTTAGGAATTGGGGGAACTCGTCAATATTTGATTTCCGCAGGAAATTGCTCAAGGCGCTAACCCTTTGACCGCCTTCGCCGTCAGGCTGCATGGTCCGGAACTTAAAGCAAAGAAAGGTCTTGCCGGCCCGCCCCACGCGTTCCTGTACAAATAGTATTGGTCCGCCGGAGTCAAGCCAGATCAGCAAAGCCAGAAGCGGGAACAACCAGCTCAGGATAAAAAGTATGAAGATGATGGAAATAAAAATGTCGAAAAAGCGCTTGAAAAAAAAGAAAGTAGTTTTTGAATCTATGCAACTCCTCAACCCTGTTTTTGCATGAGGCGCGGATACTTTTCGGTAAAGAGGTTTCAGCCTTGTTTCTGATTGCATGCGAAAAGGTTGCTTTTTGTTATTAATTGATAACTACGCAGCATGCAATCGGTCGGTTGCTTTTTTGAAGGCAACCTTTCACTCAAAAATAATGTATTTGAGTGTACATCTATGCAAATCAATTTAACAGTTGAACTGCCGCCATTGCCTGTAACCTCGCTTGTGAAGAAAAGCATAGTCAAAGTATTGGCTTACTTCGACATGTTCTCTTACCCTCTTTTGAGCGAGGAGATACGTTTGTTTCTTGACCGCAGCATCACAGAAGACCAGTTGGATGTAGCATTGAATGCACTGGTAATAGAAGAAAGCATTTTTTATCATGACCGGTTTTATACCCTGCGTAATGAGCCTGGACTTATCAGCCGCCGAAGGAATGGCAATTCAAGAGCTGCCGAGATGTTGAAGAAAGCCAGGAAAATTTCTTCCTTTTTATACCTCTTTCCTTATGTGAGAGGCATCGGCATATCAGGCTCCCTGTCGAAGAACTTTGCGGACGAGCATGCAGATATCGATTTTTTTATCATTACGCAATCCAACCGGCTGTGGATTGCGCGCACATTCATGCACCTGTTCAAAAAGCTTACTTTTCTTACGGGCCGCCAGCATTGGTTCTGCATGAATTATTACGTGGATGAACATGCGCTGCAGATACATGAGAAAAACATTTTCACTGCTACGGAAGTAACAACGCTGGTGCCTGTTCATGGCAACGGTGTGCTTACCAACTTCTTTAGAGAAAATGCCTGGGTGCAGGATTATTTTCCCAACCAGCCTTTAAAAACCGGCAGTCCTGTGAAACCTAAAGAAGCCTTCATCAAACGTTCTATTGAATACTTGCTGAATAAAAAAATGGGCGACCGGTTAGATGATTACCTGCACAAGCTCACGAGCAATCGCTGGAAGAAAAAAGAAACCAGGGGGAAATTAAATGCGTGTGGCGGACAAATGGGTTTGACTACCGGCAAACATTTTGCGCGCCCTAATCCTGAGTTTTTTCAGCAGAAGATATTGGCGAAGTATCAGAACAGGTTGAATGATTTAAAGCAATAGGACAGCGGAACGCGGATTATCAGGATCGGTTAGGATCTGTTAAGATTTGCCGCCGCAATTTTGAGCCGTTAATTAATGCATGAACTAATCTTAATAAATCCTAACCGATCCTAATGATCCGCGTTCCCCTGTCCTTACTTCTTCCTCATCGTAACAATATAATAATCCCCAAGAAATTTCCACGGCCATCTATCTTTTAAACGATTTTCTTTTCTAACTAAAAATTCATACAGCTTCGGATGCTTTTCCGCAAACCCTTCCATATAAGAAGGCGGCACTAATGTACAAAGCCCTTCAAGGCTTATTAACTCAAAAGAATTCTGCATTCTTCGAATAACGTAAGAAGGATTATAGTACCAGCATTTAAAATAAGTTCCTTCCACATGCGAGTTTGCGCCCTTACTGCTGAAAAACCTTCGCGTAGCAGTTTTAAATTTCCCTCTTAGCATCAGCGTTGTTTCCCAGAGACAAAATTTGGGAAGGATTACTAAAGTCACAAGTCCACCAGGCTTTACAAGCGCAGGTAATTCTTTCAACACCTCATTTAATTTATCAGTGCAATTCAACCCTGCAAAATTGGAAAATACCAGATTATACGGTCCTTTGTATTGCAGTTTTTGAAGATCAGTAAAAGAACATATTTCTGTGCTCACCTTATCTGAAAGAGCTGCATGCTGCACTTTTTCTTTCAATTTCTCCTGCATGCCTGCTGCAATATCTGTTGCATGCACATAATGCCCTTTGCCGGCAAAGTAAATCGCATCTTCGCCGGTCCCGGAGTTTAATTCAAGAATGGAAGAAGCTGCGGGAAGATATCGCTCCACATGCGAACGCACCCGCTGCCTTTTATATTGAATGATGGTATCGTTCGAATATATTTTATCAAACACAACAGACTGCCTGCTGAATGCTTCCGCTGCCAGTTGCTCGTTCAATACAGTGGTATGGTCATGCAGGTTGTTCAAGCGCTTTCAACTTTCGTTTCGCAATGATCTCGGTTGGCAAATAATAGATTATCGAAGCAGCTTTTTTTATGGCATGCATACTCGCCTGCACAGGATGGCGCAACAGGTTCTTTAATTGCTGCAGAGCAAGATGCCTGCGGTATGTTTTATGAACATATCGGTGCAATTGTTTATAAAACTCAGGACGGTAAGTATTATGGAACATCAGCTTCAGCTCATCGGAATCCGTCCAGTTGGTTTTCTCTTTCAGGTCTGATTTTACTTTTTCATAAAAACCTGTTCCCGGCAAAGGATAAGAAACAGAAATGCCCAATTCTGCCGGCAGCAGTTCGTTGATCATGCCGATGGTCTTTTTAATATCCTCTATCGTTTCACCCAAGTAACCGAACTGGATGAAGAACGAAGGTTTGATGCCATGTTTTTTCAGCAGCTTGGTTGCGGAATAGATCTGCTCGATGGTAGTGCCTTTATCCATGGCATCCAGTATGCGTTGTGAACCGCTTTCGGCGCCCATCCAGATGTTATCGCAACCCGCTCTTGCAAGGTCTTTGATGTAATCATCCTGCAACAGCAGGTCGGCGCGCGCCTGTATCTTGAATTTAAATTGCAATTGCTCCTGTTGCACCAGGTCTGCAAAACGTTTTACCCAACCCGGCTTCAATCCAAAAATATCATCGCAAAACCAGATGTGATCGAAGGCGAATTTTTCTTTCAGCCATTTCAGTTCATTTATCACATGTTCCGGAGATCTTGAATTATACCTGTTGCCATAGATCGGCTTGGCGCACCAGTTGCATTTGAACGGGCATCCTCTTGTAGTGCCCATGTTCATCGAAAAATAACCGCTGCTCTTCATCCACATCGCGCGATAATCTTTCATGTTCACCAAATCCCATGCTGGCATTGGCAAACTATCGAGTTCACGCATAACAGGTCGCTTCATTGTTTTTACAACGGCGCCATCCTGCACATACGCAAGACCTGCAATGCCGGGAAAAGATTCATTCCTGTTCAAAGCATTCGTTAGTTCCAACAATGTTTGTTCTGCTTCGCCCAGCATAACAAAATCGGCACCTTCCTGTAAATATTTTTCGAAATGATCGGTGCTGTCAGAACTTGAAACGATTACCGTACAACCTTTCTTTTTTGCCAGCCTGCTCATGCTGAAAGCCGCTTCGCGCATATTGGTCAGGCACATTTTGGTGAGATAGTTGAAGCCATCATCGTACAGTACAAAAAACCTGGGGTTGTGTTTGTCAAGATGAGTGCATACTTCATCGGGGTTGTGTGCAAACATGGTGTCAAACAATGAAACGGTGTATCCATTTTGCCGCATCAAAGCTGCGGCGTACAATGTTCCCAGTGGCGCATACGGCTGACCCGTCTGCCACTGCTTGGGATCGAAGCGCAGGAAATAAGAGTGCGAAAAAAGTATGCTGTTGTTCATCAATCAAAATGGTTTTGCGCGTGGCGGCAGGTTCAGGTAGCACACGCATTTCAAACAGGTATCGTTCTTGTCCATATCCAGGGTTTTGCGAAAGGCAATTCCCTTTTCACCATTCAGGATATCATCTAATGATGAGTTCCTGATGTTGCCAATTGCATCATGAAAAAAACATGGACGCACTGTTCCATCTGCTTCAATCACCGTAGACACCCAGGGCGCATTGCATTTTTTGTAAGGGTAAGGGGACCCATAAAACGCCGCATAATACGCATGTATCTTTTGCAGCTTGGCAGGAGATTCCGCAATAAATCGTTCTTCAAATGCATCTTTATGCTGCACGAAAATTTTATCCAGCACTGCCTGTAGCGCCGGCAGCTCATCTTCTTTCAGCAGTATCTCATGCTGCCTATCTTCATCCCATCTTGTTTCACGGTTAAATGCCTGGCTGCTTACGTCAGCAGGCAAAAAACTGATCTGGTCCATTCCCGCCATCAACGCCGCATCTATGATATTCGGCCACCATTTGAAATTAAGCCTGTGTATCACCGTTCTTGCAGTGATGCGAAAACGGGGATCGATGCTGCGGATGGCTTCAATACCTGACCTCATTTTACTGAAAGCGCCTGGTATGTTACGGATCATATCGTGCAGCGGCTCATGTCCGTCCATAGAAACAATAATATCATTCACATGCTCTACCAGTTGCTGCGCATTTTTGCCGATAGAAAGACCCGTTGACAATAATGTAATGCGGATATTCTGCTCCTGCAGCATTTTACAAAAGCGAAAAAAGTTTGGGTTCAATAAAGCTTCCCCACCCGACATCACCACCTGCTGCGTACTAAATTTTTTTAGCGACGACATCAATCCACTGATATCCTTTTCTGTAAGTTGCTTCAGGTTCTTATTGTCTTTCCAGATGTCGCACATTACACACCTGCAGTTGCAGGCGCTGTGCGGCATCAATATCACAATCGGCAAAGCAGATATTTTGTCCGTTTGCAGAGTGCGGTAACGCCTGAACGTATGATATAGTGATTGCGTTAGCATGCGGTCAGGATTTTTTTATGCTGATCCAATGGAAAGGCGCTTTCTTTCTCCTCAATTTATTCCAGGCCGCATCGGGGTTGTAAACGATCTCGAAATTGAATGGCTTTAATGCATTCAATGTATGGTGAAAATAATGCGCGCTTAATCCATCAAAACCGAGTGATTTGTAATGCTCCACCGTTCTTTGTCGCGCCGCAGCTAATTCTTCAGGCGCGTAAAAATGTGAATCGATGATATGGATACGCCCACGCGGCGTGAGCTTTTGCAATGCTTCGCTGATGACTGCATTCAGCGAAGAAAAATATTGAATGGAGGCAGCGAACAGGATGAGATCGAATCGCTGCTCACCCTGCATAGATTGAAAAGGACTGTTCGAGGCGAACTGTAAATTATCACGTTCCTGAAATACACGTTTTGCCTGCTGCAATTCCACAAGATTTATATCGAAGCCTGTTACTTCTGTTCCGGGCACCTGCGATAGTTGATTGGATAGCCAGCCGTTGCCGCAACCCACGTCTAATATCTTCAAAGGCATTTTCATTTTACGGATGCGCTTTAATAATTTTTCCGATGAATTCCTGCGCACCAGCCACTCATCGTAATGGGGATGATCGTTTCCAATGAATGGCAATTGCCTTACCTGTTCATCTGAGTACAGCCGCATTTCTTTTTCGCGCAGCGCAATGTATTGCTGCTGAAAATAATGCGTTCCGTTAATATGTCTTGCTGCTTCGGGCATCATGTTTTTTCGATACTAAAGATGAAATTCTTTTCCAGCAGGTTCCTGCTTTCTTTCAGGCATTTCATGCTGAAGCCGTTACTGGTAGCCATGCCGCGGATCATGTCGAGATCGCAGCCATCGCACAATATCATCAAAACTTCCGAACGCTCATGCATATAATTACCCAGCTCACTGAACAATCGCGCAAAGAATTCTCCCTTCTTCCCGCAGAACCATGCATAGTCGGCAGGAGTGTGCGGATCTTTTTTGTAATAAGGCGGATTAATTGCGATCAGGTCAAATGCTTCCAATGGAATGTTCCCGAACAGATCGGACTGAATGATGCGTACTGCAATGCCATTGTGTTGCCTGTTCTTCTCGAGGTATTCGATGGCCACAGGGTTGATGTCCGTCGCCGTTACCACAGCGCCTTGCCTTGCAGCCTGCATGGCAATCAGTCCGCTGCCTGCGCCCAGTTCCAGCAGGCTTTTATTCTTCAATGGTAACTTACTCAATGCGCGCATCAATAGCTTGCTGCTGAAAAAGAAACCGGGATGAAACACTTCCGGCGCAATATCCAGGCTGATGCCATTGTTGGTATACTGCCTGTTCCTGGAAAGATATTTTACCAGCAACGGCTTGTAGGTGTTAGCGACGAAGTATTTTACGAGTGAATGCATCATAGAAAATTTGCAAATTGCTCAATGGCTCAATTGCGCAATGATTTATTGGTTGTTATAGTTTGTATCATTGAGCAATTGAGCCATTTTCAAATTTTCATATTAAAATCCTTCTACCTCCGGTTGCCTATACTTCCACAGCACCTGCAATACTTTCAGTTCATAAGGTTTTGTATACAACTTTGTTTTATAACGGATGGATGCGAGGCTGCGGATGACGTTTCGCTTCAGCCGGCTCAACCTTACATCGGATACGGTTGGATAGTATCCGTTCAACACCGTTTCAAAATCTTTTATTTTATCGATCATTTCAGGCGTAAGCCAGGGCGTGAGCGGGTTTTTGCGAAGATCGAATGACGCCCACTGCGGACTGATCCAGTCTTCCAGCTTTTCCGGGAACCTGAACCCGCTGCCCAATACTTTGTTGTACATATCTGAACCTTCGGTTGGTACAGGACTATATACATAGATCACGATCTCCGTTTTAGGATTGATCGATTTTATTTCACGAATGAAAGCGATGTCTTTATCTATCTGGTCCATCACCTGCTCCGGCGTGTCGCCCGGTGTGCCCAGCACAAAAGAATATTCGGGGATGATGTCGAACCTGGCCATGCGTGCAGCAAAAGAGCGTATCTGGTCGGCCGATTGGGTACCTCCCTTATCCATTTTTTTCAGGATCTCATCGTTGCCGGTTTCCGCCCCGAAGAAAATCATCTTGCAACCGGATTCCCGCATGATGGCCAGCGATTCATCGCTGTATTTGTTGATGGTATCTATTCTTCCTTCGCCCCACCATACCATGTTCTCGGGTTGAATGAGTTTTGAGAATTCAACCGTTCTTTTCTCCGACACAAAGAAATTATTATCATGGAATTCGATGGCGTTGCCACCGAAAGTTTCTTTCAGGTATTTGATGTCTTTGTAAATGAGATGGGCAGACCTTCCCCGCCATCTTGCATTGTAAATAGGAACTACCGCACAGAAGGAGCATTTGAAAGGGCAGCCTACGCTGGAATGATAAGCGATGGTCTTTGTGCCCAGGTAAGTTTTGCCCAGGTAACGGCGAATGGGATAAAAACTATTCAATCGCTCATAGGGCAGGGGAAAAAGTTCGTCCTGGTCGTACAACTCATCTTTCCTTGATTTGATGATGTCGTTGCCCGACTTATAAATCAGGTTGCCGATCAATTCGAAAGGCTGGTTATTGTCGAGGGCCCCAAGCAGTGTAGGAAAGGCTTTTTCGCCAGGACCATTAATGATGAAATCAACATAACCGGAATTCAACACTACGGCGGGCTGGTTGGAGGCGAAATAACCGCCCCAGATGATGACAACATCCGGGAATTTTTCACGTATCTGCTTTGATATTGGTATGGCCTGCCGGAGTTGGGGGCCGGGCATGGCCGTGCAACCGAAATATTTAAAGCGCCCGGTAGAGAGGTATTGGAAAATCTTTTCCCAGGGATCGGTCTCCATATTTCCATCCACGAGCACGTAGTCGCGACTGCCTTCCAGGGCGGCGGCGATGCTCAGAATAGAATTCGGTATCCTTGGCTTGGAGTTGGCGCTCCGGGGATTGAATAATATCACACTGCTCATGCAACTTAGGATACGGGCGCCATGGAATTGAGTTGCCTTGAGGAGAGATTAGCTGATGAGATAATTAGCTGATTAGCTGATTGAAGGGCAGCGAGTTACCCAATCAGCTAATCAGCTAATCACCTAATTGGCTAATTTGCTCTCTTGAATTTCGTTGACATCTCATATTTCCACAACCGCACCAACCGTGCAGAGGGCTTGCTGGAGGCGCACCGGCCCAACCTGAGCTATTTTGATCATTTGCCGGAAGATTGGCAACGCACCCTTATAAAATTTGCCGATGCAAAAGGGCATCTCAGCAAACCAGGTTTTGAGTATCATTATTTCAAGGGAAGCAGCGCAAAATTATGGCTGCCACTGGCTGCCGACCGGTTCATTGCCAGGCTTAAGCCCGATGTAGTGATGGTACATGGCCTGATCTTTCCGCAGCAGGTGCTGTTGCTGAAAACGTTCCTCCCGAAAAGATCAAAGATCATTATACAACATCATGCTGAACGGCCTGCGCCGGGCAGGATGCAGAAATTGCAAAAGCTCGCTAGTAAGTATGTTGACGCGTACCTCTTTTCTACAAAGGACCTTGCGGAGCCATGGATAAGGCAAGGCATCGTTGAAAAGGAAAAAGTATTCGAGGTGATGGAAGGCTCCAGTGTTATGCAAAAAATGGATAAGCCAGTGGCGAGGACTTATCTCGGGCTGGGGGATCACCCGGTTTTTTTATGGGTAGGGCGGCTGGATAAAAACAAAAACCCGCTGCTGGTCTTGTCTGCTTTTGATAAGCACGTAAAGGCAGAACCCGGTGCAAAGCTTTATATGGTTTATCATGAGTATGAGCCCGCGTTATTAAGACTGATGACAGATATCGTCAACAGCAGTTCTTTTCTTAAAGATGCCGTGGTGTTAAAGGGTAAGCTGGATAGAACGGAACTGGCTTACTGGTACAATGCTGCTGATTATTATATTTCAGGCAGCTTTAGTGAAGGCAGCGGCTATGCTTTGATAGAGGCCATGAGTTGCGGATGTATTCCGATTGTGTCTGATATCCCTTCTTTCGGAAAGATCACCAGGGATGGGGCGGTTGGTTTTTTGTTCCCTGCGGGGG
>JBAVMD010000648.1:0-12382 GCA_049689695.1 Chitinophagaceae bacterium
GGAGCAATGGATTATACCGTGATCGTAGCGGCTTCCGCTTCAGATCCCGCTCCGCTTCAGTTTTATGCACCGTTCTCAGGAGCGGCCATCGGGGAATTCTTCCGTGATACCGGTCGCCCGGCCCTGATTATTTATGATGACCTCTCAAAGCAGGCCGTGGCTTACAGGGAAGTATCCCTGCTGCTTCGCCGTCCGCCCGGACGTGAGGCATATCCTGGTGATGTATTCTACCTGCACAGCCGTTTGCTGGAGCGTGCCGCCAAGATCATCAGCGATGATGGCGTGGCTAAGAATATGAACGACCTGCCTGAATCAATCCGTCACCTGGTAAAAGGAGGAGGTTCATTGACCGCACTGCCAATGATCGAAACGCAGGCCGGGGATGTATCCGCTTATATTCCAACGAATGTGATCTCTATTACAGACGGCCAGATATTTCTGGAAGGTAACCTGTTCAATGCCGGTATCCGTCCCGCCATTAACGTTGGTATCTCTGTAAGCCGCGTGGGTGGTAATGCACAGATCAAATCAATGAAGAAAGTAGCTGGTACACTGAAGCTTGACCAGGCCCTTTACCGCGAAATGGAAGCCTTTTCCAAATTTGGGGGCGATCTGGACGCGGCCACCAAGGTGGTGCTTGACAAGGGTGCCCGTAACGTGGAGATCCTGAAGCAACCGCAGTACAGCCCGTTCTCCGTTGAGAAGCAAGTTGCTATCATTTACCTTGGTACTCAGGGACTTCTGCGCGAAGTAGCTGTAAAGAAGGTAAAGGAGTTTGAAGAGCACTTCCTCATGGAAATGGACAATAAGCTGCCGGATGTAATGGCGGAATTCAAGAAAGGCAATCTGCCCGAGGATGGGGTGAAAAAGATGGTTGAACTGGCCAAATCCATCATTCCGCAATACAAATAAAAATTTATTTGCAAAAATTTACCCCGCTTTTAGCGGGGTTTTTTTATTGATTTTCAGTGATTTTATGGGTTTACCCTTAGTTCCTCATAGAAATTTTTTTAGTGGGGGACTTGCAACTTCGGAAAATACGGTTAATCTTTGTCTTGTCATCGTAGTTATCCAATCATCCTCTCAGAAGCCACAAATTAGATCCTCCAATTCCTGATCCTTTTCCAATCCCTGTAAAGCCAACGTATCAGTACCATTTATCTGTCCCTTTAAAAACGAAACAATGAAAACGTACCTTTACACGCATGCCCATGCTGTGGCTATACAGCATACTTCACTTTACAGGAAAGCTCTTTTCCTGCTTTTCTCAACACTTATTTCTTTTTTTGCATTTGCTGGTGGCGGTTCCGGTCATGGCGGTGGCGATGAGCCAAAGAAACTGGATTTTAAGGATGCAAGCTTAATTTCAGGTGTAGCCGGCGCTGACGGTGCAATTTATAAATTTGAAAAAGTAGATAACGATATTGACGCTCTTGTAACTATAAAGGGCCGTTCAAACGCCCTGGTAACCCTGGTTGACATTGATGTACCTAATTTGGGTTACGATAAAGCCTTCCAGCCTAAGGTAATGTACAATGGCGGAACAACTCCTCCCGGATATAGTGACTGGTGGATGGAATTTGAGATCAAATTTGTAAAGAAAGGCACCAGCACACTTGCAGATCCTTTCGACTCTGAAGTTTCAGGCATCGATATCGATGGCAATGGGCAGTATATTAAAGAGAATGTACACTTCTATGGATTGAAATCATATATGCTCGAAACGGGCTCTATGCTCCAGATTACCAACATTTTTGAACTGTTAAGTTTATTGAATTCACTTGTAGGAAAAAGATTCGACGGACCTACGGTCAACTATCTTAACATCGATACCAGCGGTACTGCTGTAATGGCGAAAGCTGAGTATGAGAACGTAAACAAAATGCGTTTACGTGTAGGTGGTGTAGCATCTGATGCAAGCGGAGCTTCTGACAGGATGTACTCACTTTATTTTAAATCTTTCCGCTTTAACCAGGGTGTTGAATTTACACTGCCACTGGTGCTTAAAAACTTCAATGCATCTTTGAACAATAAGAAAGTAAATCTTGATTGGGTAACCGGTCATGAAAAAGACCTGAGCCATTTTGTGGTGGAAAGAAGCACTAACGGTGTAGACTATACTGAGGCAGGAATTGTTTTCTCACTCGGTAATTCAACAGCAGTACAGCAGTATAATTACCAGGACATGGTGAGCACCTCTTCAAAAGGTGTGATTTACTACAGGCTTAAAATGATGGATAGTTACAAGAGATACCAGTACTCACCGGTTCGTATTGTAAGAATAGGAGATGCTCCTACGGAAGTACAGGTGCAGGCTTATCCAAACCCGGTGATCAATGAGTTGCGTGTAACCATCCCTGCAAGCTGGCAGAATAAGCAGGTAAGCTATGAAGTGTATGGTGCAAATGGCAACCTGGTGAAACGCATCTCTACCGGTAACGCCAGCCAGACAGAAACACTCAACGTGCAAGGGCTTGGTAAAGGATCGTATATCGTTAAAGCGTATACGCAAAATGAGTCTGCTTCACAACGTATTGTAAAAATGTAAATCAACTGTCAGGCTTAAATGACCTGGCTCTGCAAATAATTACTTTAGGACGGTAATAAAACCAGTTGTTCGTATCCTTTGATTTTCCTCAGCAATCTCCTCGAAGAAAAACCCCGCAAATCCAATCCTCTGGAAAAGTAGCCAATCTGATCGTAGTCTTTTGATAACCGTTTCCAATCATCCGCTGAAAGACAGAAAACAAACTCCACGAAATCCCTCGAAAAGCCAGATCGACTCGAATAATTATTTTAAGTACCAAAAATTCGCGTATCGCAAACATTTACTCTAACAGAACAAGATGAAATTCTTACCCTGGATTTCAAGTATAGAAAGGAATTATAGAATGAACGGTGAAGAAAGAACAGATCGAAGAAAGAACTAAAGTTTTTTTAAAGGGTACGATCAACAAACGCCGTCCCTATTCTTAGGGATGGCTTTTCTTAAACTTAGTAAACTACTTATATACGAAAGTGCAAGTCACTTAATCCCTGATCCTCCTTCCGTGAAACCTCCGCTTTCCAATCTTCCCTGAATCCGTTCCATTTCCTCGAAAAGTACCGTAGATTTCCAATACCTGTGGGCATAGTACAATAATCTGAAACCCTCAAAAATAAAGATTATGAATTATCTGTACCAAAGCCCTAAGGTAAACGCATTATTACCTTTCAGGGTTACGCTTACACGGTTATTATTGGTAGCGGTTTTCGCCACCTCACTTAGTTTTGCCTCTTCCGCGCAGGAATTGGTATTTCAGAATCCAACGCTTATATCGGGAACAAGCGGACAAGATGATGCAAAGTATCGCTTTCCTGGTGTTGCTGCCGGTATTGACGCGATTGTGAAGATCAAAGGCAGGTCAGGGTCCGATGTGGTTTTACAGGATATTGACGTTACCAGCACAGGCTGGGGCAAAGCCTTTCAACCTCAGTTAGGTGTTATTACAGATGTAATTGGAATTAGAGAATGGTGGATGGAATTCGAGCTCACATTTGTAAAAGTCGGCACCGAAACCCAGGCAGACGTTAATAAGTTTGATATCACTGCGTTGGATATAGATGGAGATGGGCTTACCATCAGAGAGTATGTCGAATTCTATAAAGCAAAGACTTCCTTTCTTGAAACTATTACTCAACTAATAGCTACTCCGCTGGGTTCAAGCGGCGGCGAAAAGGACTATCGTTACACCGGACCGATCTTGAATTTCCTGAACATCGATACAGCAGGAACTCTTGTTATGGCAACGGGTAAATTCGAAAATAAGAACAAGATCAAGTTCAAAATAGGCGGTAAGTCTACCGGTTTGGGTACAAGCAATGCGGGCATGCGGTTTAATTCTTTATGGTTCCGCTCTTTCAACTATACCGCGCCAAGAACTTTGCCCATCACACTTTCATCTTTCGAAGCATCGCTTATTAATAAAAAGATAGCGCTAAGCTGGACCACTGAGCAGGAGAAGAATGCAAGTCATTTTACAATAGAACGCAGCACCGATGGGAAAGAGTTTACAGATGCAGGCATCGTTTTCACAGAAGGCAATTCCGAAGTAAGCAGGTCATATTCGTTCAAAGATCCCATAAGCACTGCAGGAAAAGGCATTCTTTACTACCGGCTTAAGCTGGTTGACCTGGACGGACAATTTGAATATTCCCAGATCAGAATATTAAAACTGGGTGTATCGGATGGCAAGCTTGAGCTGAGCGCCTTTCCCAACCCTGTAGTTAAAGAACTTCGTATAACTATTCCGGAAAGCTGGCAGAACAGGCAGGTGGTATATGAACTGTACACCGGCGATGGCCAATTGCTGAAAAGGTTTTTGAACAAGAGCGCCACACAGACCGAGATCATCAACATGGAGTTTTACCAGCCGGGCATTTATCTGGTTAAAGCACTGAACGAGAAAGAAATAGCAACACAACGCATTATAAAAAGACGCTAAAGATTTTTTAAAGGGTACGATCAACAACGGCCGGGCTTTTCTAAGCCTGGCCTCTTTGTTTTTAAACTAAACCCTAAAAATGTTTGGTTTATAATATAAACTACTTTACATTTGGATCAAATTTACGAAAATGCGCTTCTGGATCGTTTTATTGCTGACAGGGTTAGTGATTACAGCAAATGCCCAAACTACTGTATCAGGAAAAATAAAAGATAATAAAGGCCGCCCGTTAGCGGGGGCAAGTATAGCCGTGAAAGATTCTTATGACGGAGGCACCTCTGATTCCCTGGGGACCTATCGTTTCAAAACTTCCGAAAAAGGCACCGTTACGCTCCTGGTTACTTCGATAGGTTTCAAGTTGCAGGAGCAGAGCATTCCCCTGAACGGTCAGGCTGTACAGGCAGACTTCATTTTGAAAGAAGAGCCTAATGAGCTGAAAGCGGTAGTAGTTTCAGCCGGTACATTTGAGGCAAGCGATAGCAAACGCACTACTGTTTTAAACCCTATTGATATTGTTACAACAGCCAGCGCCAATGCCGATGTTACCGGCGCTATCCGCACACTGCCGGGCACCCAGCAGGTAGGAGAAAGTGAAGGATTGTTTGTTCGCGGCGGCACTGCACAGGAAACAAAAGTGTTCATTGACGGCACCATGGTCAATAATTTTTTCTACAGCAGCGTTCCTGATATCGCGCAGCGCGGACGTTTCTCTCCTTTTATTTTCAAGGGCACCGTGTTCAGCTCAGGTGGATATTCTGCTTTATATGGACAGGCTTTATCATCTGTGCTGTTGCTGGAATCTGTTGATCTGCCAGACCGCGGCAGCGCCAGCCTCGGCTTTTCAACGGTTGGTATCAATGCAGGCTACCAGGAATTGTCTAAAAAGAAAAATGCAAGCTGGGGCGCCAGCTATGCTTATGCGAATCTTGAATTGTATTACAGGCTCGTAAAGCAAAAGCCTGATTTTTTCAAGATGCCGCAATCCCATAATGTAGATGCCAATTTCAGGATCAAGACTTCTAAAACAGGCATGCTTAAGTTTTATGGTTATTTCAACTGGAGCAATCTCGGCTTAAGAAGGCCTGACATTGATTCTTCAGCTCTGAAAAATGCCTTTGCCCTCAGGAACGCAAATGTATACACGAACCTGTCCTGGCGCGAGAAGCTGGGCAGACACTGGAAAATGAATCTCGGGCTTTCTTACGGTGCTAATACGGATGATATCGCGAACGAGTTGCAGGACCAGGCAAATACAAAGCAGGCATTAACACAGGAACCTTTTGCTTCTAAATCATTCGATCTAACAGCGAATAATAACCTTGCGCAGATCAAAGCAGTGTTTGAGAGAAGGCTGGCAGGCATCAGCATGATCAGGTTTGGCGGTGAATTGATGAAAGGAATTGATAAATCTGATTTTTCGAATCATTATATATCTCATGCCAAAAGCAAGCTCGATGATCAGTTGAGTGCAGGCTTTGCAGAAGCAGATGTATATGTAACGAATGATCTTGCAGCCAAGATCGGCACAAGAGTGGAACATTCATCTGTAATTGATCAAACGAACATAGCCCCACGCATATCGCTCGCATATAAAGTTGGGGAGCGTGGACAGTTCTCTGCAGCTTATGGCATTTTTTACCAAAAACCTGAGAGGCAGATACTGATGTTTGAGCAAGACCTGCAATATTCAAAAGCTACTCATTACATTCTCAACTATCAGAAGATAAGCAGGAATTACACTTTGCGTGCAGAACTGTTCTATAAAAAATACAATGATCTTGTAAAAACCTTGCCCGATACCAGCAATGCCGGCTATGGTGATGCAAAAGGCTTTGAAGTATTCTGGAGAGATCGTAAAACATTTAAGAATGTTGACTATTGGATATCCTATTCATACCTGGATACCAAAAGAGATTACCTGAACTATCCTGCTGCCATCACACCCAATTTTGCATCGAAGCATACAGCAAGCCTGGTAGTGAAAAAATTTGTTACCAAGCTCAAAACGCAGTTCAACGGCTCTTATACATTTGCAACAGGCAGGCCTTATTATAATATCCGTGCGGACCAATCAGGCAATCCTAAAATATTCGACCAGGGACGCACCATTCCTTATAACAGCTTAAGCTTTAGCGTGAATTACCTGCCTAATATAGGTAATGCAGGCGCCAGCAAATTCACCGTATTTGTTTTTTCTGTTACCAATGTGCTTAACAGCAAGCAGGTGTTTGGTTATAATTATTCTTACAATGGATCTGTTAAGGAAGCGATCAATCCACCCGCAAGACAATTCTTTTTCCTGGGCTGCTTCCTCAGCTTTGGTGTAGACAGGTCTGATGATGTTATCAACAGCAATTTATAAATCGTCACAATAAAAACTTCAATCATGCAAGAGTACAGCAACACAAGCCCGGCCGGCAAAGACCCTGAACTATGGGAGCTGGCAAAGAAACGCGCAGGATTCAAATCTCATTTCATCACCTACCTGGTAATGGTCCCTTTCTTCTGGATCATCTGGTGGTTCACAGGAGCGCATACCGGTGGTGATTTTAATTTGCCCTGGCCTGTCTGGCCAACATTTGGATGGGGATTAGGCGTGTTCTTTCATTTTCTTGGAGCTTATGTTTTTCATAAAGAAACTGCGGTAGAGCGAGAGTATGAAAAGCTAACAAGAGAAAGGAAGTAAATAAGCGGCAAGCTATGAGCTATGAGCTTTAAGCTATGAGCAGAAAGGGAATAAAATTTAATAATAAATAATAAATCAATAAAAAATGAAAAAGTTTTTTTCAATCGCAACATGCCTGTTATTATCCGGCGCATTGCTTGCACAAAGTGATAAGTACGCAAATGCCATGAAAAAGAATATTGCTGAACTGGATAGCGCCATGCAGAAAGGCGGCATGGCAAATCTCTCTAATAATTTCGAACGCATTGCCGAAGCCGAGAAAACACAATGGCTTCCTTACTACTATGCTTCCTATTGCACGGTAATGAATGCGTATATGGAGCAGGACAAAAGCAAAACCGATGGCATAGCCGATAAGGCGGAACAGCTTATTAAAAAAGCGGAAGAACTGGCGGGCGGTGAAAATTCAGAGACTTGTGTTATCAAGAGCATGATCGCATCTGCACACATGATGGTAGATCCGCAAAGCAGATGGATGCAATATGGCCAGACATCCAGCCTCAATATTTCAAAAGCAAAGCAGTTAGATCCAAGCAACCCACGTCCTGTTTTTCTTGAGGGCCAGGCTAAATTTTATACTCCTGAGCAATTTGGCGGCGGTAAATCTCCTGCAAAAGATCTTTTTACAAAAGCGTTGGAAATGTTCGATAAATTCAAGCCGGCTTCTGACCTGCATCCATCGTGGGGAAAGTCGTCTGCTAATTATTTTTTAGCGCAGTGCAATTAATTAGCAAATTTGAAAATGGCTCAATTTGAAATGAAATACAACATTCTCAAATTCTTAATTTTTGCATTGAGCTATTTTCACATTTTCAAATTCAACCAACATGAACGAACACAGAACCACTGATCCGGAGTTTTCCCCGCAGCAAAGCCTGGCTGTTATTCAATCCATGATCGAAACTGCGAGGAACCAGTTTAGTGAAAACGGCCACCTGTACCTTTTGTGGGGATGGGTGGTGTTTGTTTGCAGCCTCGCACAGTTTGTACTCATGAATTATTTCAAATATGAGCATCATTATATTGTGTGGATGCTTACCTGGGCTGCATTCATCTACCAGTTCATTTACATTGCCCGCACAAGAAAAAAAGATAAAGTAAAAACTTATGCAGACAGGATGATAGGATATGTGTGGGTGGCATTTGTGGTGCTGATGTTCCTGTTTGGCTTTTTATTCGGGCGTGAAATGGGCGACGAATATTATAAACTGATGAGCCCCGGTTTTTTATCGTTATACGGCATGCCTACTTTTTTATCAGGAATAATTCTGAGGTTCCGGCCATTGGTGATCGGCGGAATAGGCTGCTGGGTATTGGCTGTAACAAGCAGTTACATTCCTTACGAATACCAATTGCTGTTGCTGTCTGCCGCTATGGTAGTAGCGTGGATAATTCCCGGCTACCTTTTAAGAACGAAGTACAAAAAAGAAAATGCTTAATATGGAAGAAAAGCCATTGACACAACAGGAAAGCCTGGCATTGATCAACCAGATGATCAGGAAAGCAAAGAACGAGGCGAGCGATAATGGACTTGGCTGGCTGCTTTGGGGAGTTATGATCTTTCTGGCGTCTGTAAGCACCTATGTGATCCTTGAATTCAATCTTAATATAAATGCTTACATGGGATGGAATGTTTTCGGGTTGATAGGTATTCCCATTATGGCATATAATCTCATCAGGAACAAGCGTGCTGTTAAAACAAGAACATACGTTGATGAGCTGTTATACTTATTTGATGTGGGCTTTGCCATCTGCCTGTTTGTGATCATTCTTTCCATGAACATTCATGTTGATCCCAGCGATGGCTTTGCGTACCTGCTGATGGTATATGCATTCCTGATGCTGATACAGGGAGGAGCTTTAAAATTTAAGCCGCTTTTTGTAGGCGCCGTCATTAACTGGGCGGGCGCCGTAGTGATGTTCTATGTAAAAGATCTTAAATACGATATGCTCATAACTGCAGCCGCTGTGTTCATCGGGTACATTATTCCCGGGCTGATGTTAAGAAGCCAGTATAAGAAAAGACTGAAGCAGGGTTTATCACGATAAGAAGGAATCATGGAATTTAAAGAGCTGGATCCCATATTGCATTCTCAGTTGCGGCTGGCAGTCGTATCGCTTCTTATTAGTGTAAAGGAAGCGGAGTTTACTTTTATCAAAGAAAAAACGAATGCTTCTGCCGGCAACCTCAGCGTGCAGGTACAAAAGCTGAAAGAGGCCGGCTACATAGATGTGATCAAACAATTTAAAGACAACTACCCGCAAACCATTTGTAAGATCACCACGGTTGGTGTGAATGCGTTTGAGGAATATGTGAAGAATTTGCAGTCTTACTTGGGAATACAGAGGTAATTAGCTGATGAGGTGATTAGCTAATTTTTGGAAGTCATTGGGTCATTAGGTCATTCATCAGCTAATCAAAAAAGGCCGGCCCCTGAAGGCCAGCCTCAAACGAAAACTCTGAAACCAGGAATATTTTAATTCTTTATAAGCTTTACAGACATACGCTCGTTGCTGTTGATGATCACTTCCAGCATATAGATGCCCGGCTGCAGCTTGCTGGTGCCATCCAGTGAAAACACATTCAATCCTTCATTGCCACGCATAGACTTTCTTGACACTTCTGTTCCGTTGTTGCTGGTTACCTTCATTACCACGTACGCATTCTCCTTCAACTGCACCTGTACATTGATATCATTAACAACAGGATTAGGCATAACAGAAACCATCTTCAGCGATTGTGTTTTGAACAGGCGCAGCACAAGCACTTTCGATACTTCGGCGCGGCCATTCTGGTCTACAAGGCGCAACCTGTAATACACATCTTTTTTGTTGGCAGCGCTGCCCAGCCTGTCTGTAAATTCATAATCAGTTTTGCCAAAAGAAGTACCGGCAGCTTTTACTGATCCGGCTTTTTCAAACACGGACCCATCAAAGCTTCGTTCAATTTCAAAATGTGAGCTGCCTTGTTCATAAGTAGTGGTCCATCTCAGCATGGCATCGTTGGAATTGTTGATGCTTACCGTAAAATCAGAGAGCTTTACAGGAAGCATGCCCGTGGCGAATGTAATAGTAACCGTGGCAATATTGCTGCAGGCAGGTCCAAAGCCATTGTCGCACACCTGGTATTCAAAATTTGTACTTGTTCCTGTAAACCCTCCGTTAGGAGTAAATGTAAAGCCTCCGCTTGAATTAAGAACAACAGTACCATCAGGCGAATTAGTGATCAGGTAAGAAGTGAAATAGTCGCCGTTAGGATCAGAATCGTTGCTTTTTACATTTCCTGCAGCGGTGCGGTTAGCATTGCCTGTTATATTGTCGTTAACTGCAACAGGAGCACCGTTGCAACCGCTGGTGTATAAGAAAGGCACGTTAATCTGCAGTTGATCGATTGCGATCTGCGTATTATCAAAGCACTCGAATTCTATCTTTATTTTATAAGCACCCGATGGAAGATTTGTAAAGGTGGTGTTGTAATTATATACCCTGTCTGCTTTGCCGTTTGACGCCGGCATATCTGCCAGGTGCAGAACAATATTATTATTATGATCAGTAAGATAAATATTGATCCATGCGATGTTAGTAACGTTGCTGCTGAACTTATAGGAAAATGCCACTGCAAGGCTTCCGGGAACATCCAATACCGGTGTATGCAGGCTGCTAACCTTCATTCCCTCACCTGTAGCGGTGGAGATCATAGCTGCGTCGCCCTCGATACCCGCGTTCCATCCGGCGGCATTGGCATCCATGTTGGTGAACATCCAGCAACTTCCCTGTAAAAATCCTTTTACCTGCTCTACATTAGGTGCCTGTGGGCAGGTATTAAAAGCTTGGTTTACCTGTGCTGAAAGAGATGAAAAAGTAAAAGCTCCGGCAAAGGCGAAAATTGCCTGTAAAATGATTCGTTTCATTTTGTTAGGTTTCAAAAAGTTAAGCAATAGAGGTGAGTGATACCGGGCTTTTCAGAAGAGGGGATATATATTGGCGATTCCGGGTTTCGGGTTTGGAGTCTCGGGTTCTTACATGCCTGTTAGAACTTTAAACATTAAACCTGAAACATTAAACTATAACGCTTAATTAAATCAGTTGCGAACTTGTGTTTTTGGAAATTGGGGGCAAGACTTTGTCTTGCGGTACGGATTGTCAGAGGATGTTGACGTAGATAAACAAAAGTAATATCCATTTTTTACAGATGCAAGGGCTTCCCTGAAATTTTTGTAGCTGTTCCCGCAGTATCTTGCCTTATCATCAGGGAAACAGCATGCACACAGTGATACGGGTAGCTAACCTCACCAAGCAGTTCAACCAGGTACAGGCAGTAAACGATCTTTCTTTCACCGTGAACGAAGGGGAAGTTTATGGTTTCCTGGGCCAGAATGGCGCAGGCAAATCTACTACTATACGCATGCTGCTTACATTGGTAGAACCATCTGGCGGCACCATCGAATTATTTGGAAAGAACCTTTATGCTCACCGTTCAGAAGCATTGCGCCAGATCGGGGCCGTTATTGAAAAGCCTGACCTGTACAAGTATCTCACTGCCTATGAGAACCTTTCCGTGTTTGCACGGCTCAGCGGGTTGCGGGCAGACAGGAAAAAGCTGATGGACCAACTGGAAATGGTTGGACTGGCCGCGAGAGCGCACAGCAAAGTGAAAACCTATTCCCAGGGAATGAAACAGCGATTAGGTATTGCCGTGGCCCTGGTGCACGATCCCCGGTTGATCATCCTGGATGAACCTACCAATGGGCTGGACCCACAGGGGATAGCAGACATCCGCAACCTGATAAGGCACCTCAGCCGCGACAGAGGCAAAACAGTATTTGTATCATCGCACCTGCTGAATGAAATAGAACAGGTGTCTGACCGGTTGCTTATTCTCGATAAGGGAAAGAAAATAGTTGAAGGAAGCATTAAAGACCTGGTTGATCCTGCCAATACTTTCATTGAAATTAAAACCGCAGACAACGATGCCTGCTATAATATATTAAAGGCCTCGGAAACCTGGAATGCTTTTTCACCGGAGCGTGGTAACGGACATATTGGTTTAAGAATGCCGTTGGCGAGGGTGCCGCAACTGGTAACCTTTCTTGTGCAGCAGGAGGTACAGGTGTATTCGCTCAGGCAGCAGAATTCACTGGAGGCTTATTTTTTATCACTGATCGCAGGAAAATAATATGTGGACACTCATTCAGCTGGAACTGTTTAAGAT
>JBAVMD010000649.1:0-4154 GCA_049689695.1 Chitinophagaceae bacterium
GATCACAGCAATCGTTGGCAATAGCGGAAGTGGGAAAACAACGCTAATGAAATTGCTTCTTGGATTTTATCAGCCGGTTATAGGCGAAGTCCTGGTGAATCACAAAAACATGGGCACCATTTCACCAACACGTTGGCGCCAGCAATGTGGCACCGTAATGCAAGAAGGTTATATTTTTAATGATACGATCAAACGAAATATTGCACTGGATGGAAACGACATCAATGCCCGCATGCTCAAACGTGCAATTGACGTGAGCAACATTGATGAATTTGTGGGTCAGCTGCCACTTGGCTACAATAGTCGTATTGGAAGCACTGGGCTGGGATTAAGCGGTGGGCAGAAGCAGCGCATTCTGATCGCCAGAGCCGTATATAAAAACCCTGAATACCTGTTTTTTGATGAGGCGACCAGTAGCCTTGATGCCAACAATGAACAAATTATTATAGAGAACCTGCATCAATTTTTTGAAGGGAAGACCGTGGTTGTTATTGCACACCGACTAAGCACGGTTAAGCATGCAGATCAGATTGTGGTATTGGACAAAGGTGAAATCCAAGAGATCGGCACGCATGAAACCTTAACCAATAGTAGAGGAAAATACTTTGACCTGGTTAAAAATCAATTGGAGCTGGCATAACGATGATGGGCAATGAAGATAAATGGATGCCAAACTACGGTTTAATTTGGTGTATGTAACCGAACGCTTGTTAGTGTTTCGCAGTGGTTTTGAATTTTTCCCTCGTAGCATTCTCCAATCTCGATAATCGCAATGGCGTTCATTTCAGCAATAATCTGCGTTCCGGTATACTTGGTGTTGTCAAATGTTTGGATGCTGTCTATCTTTTTATAAAAGCCATTTTGTGCCTGACAAAGGTGACGACAGACGCCAGAATTCATTCAACTAGCCTTCTTTTAGCGAACCGTCATAATTGGTATCTGCTAATGTCCACTTGATCATGACTTCATCAATCCATTCTGTGAAGTTTTGATTGCATACTTCCACTTCATCCTTTGACTTTAATAACAGTCATGTTGCCAAAACAAGACAGGAGCCTGTCTGGTAATGCCTATGGACAATATCGCCTTGTGGCCTACCGAATTTTTATCAGTTGCCTTCGCAAGAAAGCTAGAGTAAATTACCACACTTTCTCAATGAAAAAATCGGTGTTTTCACTGTTTTATGTGGGTGAGGGTTTGTGCCGTAGTTAGGTCGCCCTTTCTGCCCTCCCAAAGTGCTGTGAGCTCTGAAGAAACCATCTGAGATCCATTCACAAGAGGTAAGACCGCAATGTCGCCGTGAAAACTTTTATAGGCTTCGTAAAATTCAAGAATATAGTCTCTACCACTTCGCTAATCTTGCGCTGTACGTTTGAACTTTATATCAATAATAGATGGCATTGGTTGACCTTTTTTTATTAGCATAATCACTGCAAACTAGTTAGGCAAGTTTATTAGCCGCTCGTAGGTAGCAACTTTATAAGTCATTCGATAACCTTTAGCATTCGGATGCGCTACACACTCTAATCCCAACTGTGCTGTACAAACTTCACACTTAGCTTTATTCTGAAGAGTGAAAAAGCCATTAAAATAAGAATCTTCACAATTACAGAATCCATGACCCAAAGAAAGTTCCCTTACCTTCTCATCGTAAACCCAATTAAGGGAGTCGGACATGAGTCTTTGAGTAGAAATCAACTTATCATAAAATTTGCTCAATGCTGTCAACTCCATGGGATCGAATATTATACTTCTTGTTTCCCAATTGTCCGGGCAGTCATGGTAGCAGACAAATCCGGTGGGGTCACTTAATGGATTTGCATAAGAAGACAGTATGATGGTTTTCGGATTTATGAAATCTCGCAGGTAATTATTTAATTCAACATACCTGGTTTTCAATTTATCCATTCGTTGATTTGTCTTTTCTTCGAAATCACTTTTGGTGAGAAAAGGAATAAAATAATAAATTCCCAAAGGATAGATTAGTTGTTCTGGAGGCAAAAAAGCCTGGGCGACAGCATCAGCGAAACCCGTATTGTTTCCACCTATACTCATTATGAGAACGGAAAGATCATCAAGACTCAGACTGCTCATCCACCTTTTTAAATCTGGTAACTGAGGACTAATATATCCTTTACTATATCTAAAGTCCCACATAAGATTTTCTATTTTCGCACCGCTACAACTCAAAAATTTAAATTGAATATCCAAATTCATATTTTCTTTCACAAATTGACAAACAGCTAAATGGTGTCCGCTTAAGTTTGACCGATGACAGTCACATGCATCCACTTCTCCAATCCAGGGAGAGTTGTCATTTTCAGGCGCCCCTTCACCGGAACTATAAGAATCCCCGACAATACCTATACTAATTGGTTTAGGCATTTTGAAGGTTATTAGTTTGCTTATGAACTCGAGTTTGCCAAAGTTTTTAAGCTGAAGCCTCATATGAACATACTCTCCGCTGTTGAATATTATTTTGTTTCGATCAGAAATATTGCTGTTAACAGAATTGATGTTGGAGATCATTGTTCTATCATCTTCATTAAAAAAATTATATTGATTTTTTGGAAAAAACATTTGCAAACTAGACGTATCATCATCTGCCGAAATCTTCATTTGACTACTGGAAACCTGATTGAAAGTATTTATTTGGCTAAGTTTATTTCGATCAGCAGCTCCAGAATATACAATTTCAGCAATAAGATCTTTGCTATTGCCATGTTGCAGATCCAATACTGTGACCTTGCATTCTTTTTCTCCTTTGTTTCTAGGTTCTTTGAAATCAGATATCGCAAATCGAGAAACTTTAAAATTATCACTTGCTATTTCTTTCCCGGTTAAAATAGATACGTCATCCAGCACAACTTTCACTTGGAAATCCAATAATTGAGGGGCATAATCAAACTTTACTTCCATGAAATAAAATGGAAATTGATTTGGTTCACATGGCGTAGTACTATTTGTAGCACCTATCGCAGAAACCCTGGCGTTTCCTTCTTCTTCGGTTAATTCCTGTAAGAGTCTCTTGTAATTTTGCTTTCTTCGATCATATCCTGCTCTCGGTCTGCTGTTAGAAGATTGTCGAAATGAACCACTTCGTAATCCTGCACGGCCGAAATTTCCAGGATTTATCAGGGGATCAGTTGAAGTTTTAAGATCACCATCGCTAAGCCGCTCGATGGCCATTTTTGTTTTAGTTACCCTTTCAAGCCTTTCCTCAAATAGTTCCCTATTTCCACCGTCCCACTTCCTGTAAGTTCTCTTGTCACTAATTTCTCCAAAAGAAACAGATATTTTTCTTGCCGGGATAGGATACCATTGATTAGTGCTCTTTGCACTGCGGGTCATAGATGGGCGAAGTGCAAAGAATTTCAGCTTGTTTTTAAACTCTTCGAGTTGGTCTATACTTTTTGATATTAAAAAGAAACTTCCGGATATCGTATCTCTTAAATAAATATAGTTTTCATTGATATCCTTGAAAATCAAACTAAAGTCTGGTTTTAGCCATGTTCCCCGATTCGGGTAGTATATAGAAACACCGTTTCCGAAAGCTATTGACTGTTGGGCACTAAGATTATCAACATCAAGTTGCTCCCAACTTGGATAGCTGGTATAGTGTATAGTTCCTTGACCCAATGACTGAGTTCTTGGTAAAAGCTCAAGAAGAATTGAATCGCATTTGTTTTTCTTATACGCAGTTAAATTCCATTGTCCGTTCGTAACCCTGTTTGATTGTCCCTTTTGCGCAATGCAGAATTGATAGCTAAACATCCATAGTAATAAAACTAAACTGACAGGAATTTTCATAACAAACTGTTTAAAAGCAGATGCTTATTTAAATGAAGGCTTCTTTATTTTATCAATTTATTGAATGATTGGATTCGCTATTGTATAAAGCACACAGGCCCCTGTATTGACGGAGGAAGGGTTTTCTAAACAAGTTATCGCAATGCAGCAATCACTGTAAATCCTAAATAATCTCTCAATCTTAAAACGTTTGTCGGTCATCCTAAATTAACACAGTCCTTGCTTTAATCTTCGTTTTCGTCAGGAGAATTGAAAACGGGATGACATCATTAGTGGAAATTACAATTAAGCTAATGATAAAAAAACGAGGTTTTCACGGTGCTTTCGTTCGCAGAGTAGTTGTC